>JAQCND010000432.1 GCA_028274765.1 Bradymonadaceae bacterium | reverse complement strand
ATCGAGTCGATCCGGAAGGCCCGACTTCGGAGCGCCCCTGTACGTCCTCCGGAAGTGGGCTTCCAGCCGGCTCACGCAGGGATGCTGGCGCTCCGGATCGATATCGAGTCGATCCGGAAGGCCCGGCTTCGGAGCGCCCCTGTACGTCCTCCGGAAGTGGGCTTCTAGCCGGCTCACGCTTGCAGTGGGGCATTCCTTACGCGATCGCCCTGGTTGGACGGGAGTCCGTTGTTGCATGTTCGAGGGGGAGAACCTATACTCTCGACCGGTGACTCTGTCTTAGATATGGACCATCACAGCGCGATGCCCCCATCCTCGGAGGTATGCCGATGCGAGACGACATCGCGAGACGTCTCGGATGGCGATGGATTGGAGGTCTGGCGCTCGCGTGGAGTCTCCTCCTGATCCCGTCATCGGTCGGGGCCGACAAATCCTCGGACGACTCGATTCAGCTCGAAGAGCTCGAGCGCGAGGACGAGTACCAGATCGTCGGTCGCGTGCGGGCCATCGGCGTCCCCAACGTGGCGCTCGACGCGATGTACGACCACCATTCGGCCAGCTGGCGGAATGGCGACCCCAGTCTCGCTTATGGATTCGAGTTCCTGTGGCGCAAGATCAACGCCTTCGAGTTGAGCGCGGCCGTCGAGTATGCCGACCTCGGCATGCCCGGAACGTACTGGAAACGAAGCGATGCCGCCGCCATCGGTTCGGACTGGGTCGACTTCAACCTCTCGATGATCTCGGTGGTCTTCTCCGGGTACTGGTACTGGGACGCCCAGGATTGGCTTTCGCCCTATCTCGGAGGCGGACTCGGCGTGGGATACCTCCTCGGCGAGGCAACGACGTACAATCCGCAGCCGGGATCGGCGTGTGAGCGCGCTCTGCGAGAGGGAGGCGGTGGAGCCTATCCGCCCTCGGCCTGTCGACTCGAAGGGACGTCGCCAGACGCCTCCGAGCAGTTGACGGTGGGGCGCCCCGAGGACGACGTCTGGCCCATCGCGCCGGTCGTCAATCTCACGATGGGACTGCGCTTCAACATTCGCGACTACGGAGTCATCAAGCTGGAGGGCGGTATCTACGACTACTGGTTTGTCGGTCTGTCGGGAGGCGGACAGTGGTGAGTTGGGTCGAGCGGACCGACGTCTCTTCGTACCTGTGTCCGCCGATGCGACCATCCTCGAGACAAACCTGGTGAGACCGCCATGCTAGTACGACACGATCGCTGACGATGATGTTCATCTCGAATGACTGGAGGACGTATGGACAAGGTATACGAAACGGCGAATGACGCCATCTACGATCTCGAGGACGGTGCCACGGTCATGAGTGGCGGATTCGGCCTCTGCGGCAACCCGGAGAATCTGATCCGTGCGATCCACGACGAGGGTGTCGAGGGGCTGACCGTCATTAGCAACAACTGCGGCACCGACGAGTGCGGTCTGGGGATTCTGCTGCAGACGCGGCAGATCGACAAGATGATCTCCAGCTATGTCGGCGAAAACAAAAACTTCGAGGAGCAATTTCTCAACGACGAGCTCGAAGTCGAATTGACGCCCCAGGGCACGCTGGCCGAGCGGATCGAGGCCGCCGGCAAGGGGATCAAGGGCTTCTATACGCCGACGGGTTACGGCACGGAGGTCGCCGAGGGGAAAGAAACCCGTGAAATCGATGGCGAATCCTGTGTCTTCGAGCGTGCGCTCGAGGCGGACTTCGCGATCGTCAAGGCCCAGAAGGGCGACACGCACGGCAACCTCATCTTCAACAAGACGGCGCGGAACTTCAACCCGATCATGGCGACCGCGGCGGACGTGACGATCGCGGAGGTCGAGGAGCTGGTCGAACCTGGCGAGCTCGCTCCGGACGAAATCCACACGCCGAGCATCTTCGTCCAGCGCATCCTCGAGGGTGATCATTACGAGAAGTGGATCGAGCAGCGCACGACGCGCGACCCCGACGAGGCGTGAGGCTCGACGCGCTCGCACGATCGAAACGGTCCATTCGGCACGATATTATCGCTGTTTTCAACGCAACAGGAGCAACTCCATGGCGCTTTCTCGCGAACAGATGGCTCAGCGCGCCGCGCAGGAACTCGAAGACGGTGCGTACGTCAATCTCGGCATCGGCATCCCCACGATGGTGGCCAACTACATCCCGGAGGGGATCGACGTCACGCTGCACAGCGAAAACGGTCTCCTCGGGATCGGCCCCTATCCCTTCGAGGGCGAAGAGGACCCCGACTTGATCAACGCCGGCAAGGAGACGGTCACGACCGAGCCCGGATCGGCGTTTTTCGACAGCGCGACCAGCTTTGCGATGGTGCGAGGGGGACACCTCGACATGGCGATCCTCGGGGCCCTGGAGGTCAACGAGGCGGGCAACATCGCCAACTGGAAGATTCCCGGCAAGATGGTCAAAGGCATGGGCGGGGCGATGGATCTCGTCGTCGGCGCCGATCAGGTGACCGCCCTGATGACGCACACGAATCGAAGCGACGACCCGAAGCTCCTCGAGGAGTGTGAACTCCCTCTGACCGGTGTAGAATGTGTCGATCAGATCATTACCGATCTGGCCGTCTTCACCGTCGAGGGCGATCATCTCGTCCTCCGTGAACTGGCCGAGGGCGTCGACCGCGACGAGGTCGAGGCCAAGACCGAAGCCTACTTCGAGGTCGACTCCGATCTCGACCGCCTCGAGCTGTAATCGGTCGATCCTTTGATGCTCGTCGAATCGAGACCCGGTGGATTGTCCACCGGGTTTCCGTTTGTGGCTCGCCGAGGGACCTCCGCGCTCGTCGTGGAGCGGTCCGCTCGCGGGCTTCGACCCCCCCTCGACGGATGCCTCTCTGGCGAGTCTCGGAGGCGACATGCCTCCCGAACAGAGAGGCGAGCGACGTTCGAGCCGATGGCTCGGCTCGCCCCGTTAGTTTTCGCTCTCTCCACCTCTCGAGTGCCTTCATGAGTGTCACGACTGGCGACGTTGTCGAATTCGAATCGGGCGACGACCATCTCCTGGGAGCCATCGTCCGCGAGCTCGGACAGAAATTCATCGTCGTCACCGAAGAGGGCGACGAGATGCGCCCGGCCGGCGACGAGCTCACGTTCAAGCTGGGCGAACAGCTCGATGCCTCGTCGAGTGACGATCGTCTCCAGTCTCGTCTCGAGACGATTCGGGACGAACTCGAAGCGGTGGCTGCCGACGTCGACGTCGAGCTCCTCTGGGAGTTCGTCCAAGGGGGCGACGAGACCGTGACGGCCGAAGATCTGTCGATGCTCTATTTCGAGAGCACCGAGCCCCGAGAGGTCCTCGCCGTCCTGCAGCGTCTCCGCGAGGATGTCATCCACTTCAAAACCAGGAAGTCCGGCTTCGAGCCCCGCTCTCCGGACCAGGTCGAGGCCGTCAAAGAGCAGCGAGAGGCCGAGCGCGAGCGCGAGCAGAAGCGTCAGTCGTTCATCGAGGACGTCAGCGACATCCTCGGGCGCCATTTTCTCGATCGCGAATCGGCCGCCGCCGACAGGATGGCCGATCCCGATTTTCGCCAGTATGCCGAACAACTGCAGGGATATGCGATTCACGATCGCGACTACGACGACCGCGACGAGGCCCTCGATCTCTTGGACGACATCGAAGACGAGCTCGATCGCGAGATGCAGGATCAGTTCGGCCAGAAAGCCTTCTGGCTGATGGTCGAGATGGGGCTGTGGGACGAACACGAGAATCTCTGGCTCCACCGGTACAATCTCGAGGACGACCCGGACGAAGACGTACTGGAGGCGGCGCAACGTCTCGACGAACGGGAATGGACCTCCGAATCCCATCGTCGCGACCTGACGGATCGTCGGTGTTTCAGCATCGATGATCCGGGGACCCGGGACATCGACGATGCCCTCTCGTGTCGAGAACTCGACGATGGCGGCCGAGAGATCGGGGTTCATATCGCCGACCCCTCTGCCCACATCGAGCCCGGCCATCGCCTCGACGAATATGCGCGTACTCGGGGGACGAGCATCTATCTGCCCCAGCGGACCCTGCCGATGTTTCCGCGCCAGGTCAGCGAGGGCATCGCCAGCCTGAAGGCGGGCGAGCCGCGTCCCGCACTGTCGGTGCTGATGCAGTTCGACAACGACGGCGAGCTGGTCGACCACGAGTTTACGACGTCGGTCGTCGAGATCGACGATCGCCTGACCTACAGCAAGGCGGATCGACTACTCGAGGGAGAGCCTTCAGACGACCTCGACGAGCGTCTCCAGACGTTGAGTCGCGTCGCCGAAGCCAAAAAGGCCGACCGGGCCGAGCGGGGAGGCGTCAACATCGATCTGCCCGAAACCGAAATCGACGTCGAGTGGCACAACGACCAGCCGCGCATCCGGTGCCGGGCCGTCGAGCAGAGTTCGCCCTCGCACGACGTCGTCAGCGAGCTGATGGTACTGGCCAACCGCCTTTTCGCCGAACTCTGTGACGATCAGGACATTCCGGTCATCTACCGGGAGCAGGAGCCGCCCGAGGGCGAGCTGATCGACGACGAGGTGCGAGAGTATCCCGAGGGTCTGCCCCGGACGTTTGCCGTGCTCTACCAGTTGAAACCGAGTAGTCTCACGCTAGAGCCCAACTATCACTTCGGACTCGGCCTATCTCACTACACGCAGACGACCAGCCCCATCCGTCGATACGGCGATCTGGTGTGTCAGCGCCAGATCAAGGCCTTTCTGGCCGACGAGCCCCTCCCCTACGACGAAGACGAGATGCTCGAGATTCTGGCGACCGTCGAGACGACGGCTCGCGAGGCCTCGCGCATCCAGAGTGAAACCGAGCGCTACTGGATTCTCGAGTACCTCCGGCAACGCAAGGACAAGGGGCCCATGGAGGCGACGGTCATTCATCACAAAGACGATGACGGGAGCCGAGCCTCCGTGTGGCTGGACGACATCGCCTTCAAGTGCAACTGCCGATTCCGCACCAGCGTCCCCGAGGGAGAGACCGCCGAAGTGGTTGTCGATCGGGCGGATCCCCGGCAGGACGAACTCTCGATCACACAGGCGTGATTGACACGTCCGTTTGGGCAACGATACATCGGCGAGTCTCATGTTCGACCGTGCCGCCCTCCGTCAGTGGGGTCGGCGACGGTCCATGGACGTTGCGGCTCGAACGAATGTGTGGAGCTGTGAGGTTCACGACGAGCGGATGACGTTTACATTGATGTTGACGATATTTGCGACTCTTCTGACACGGTTCATGCCATGAGTGACGACACGCGTTCCGACATGCTCGAACAATTCCAAGACGTCAAATACGTCGGTCCGTCGTATGCCCAGACCTTCTACGACGACCTCGAGATGCGTTCGTACGAGGACATCGTCGAGGCGGCCGACGACGATCGTCTCACCGAGGTGAGCGGCATCGGCGCTTCCAAACAGGCGAGCATTCGTGAATCTGCCGCCGCGCTTCTCGAGACTCAGCGCGAACAGCGCAAACTCGATGAGACCGAGGAGGCCGACGAGGCCGGAGCGGCCGATGAGACGACGGAAGTGGAGGATGATGACGAAAGCGACGTCTCCGGTGACGAGACCGATACGAGCGCCGATTCGGAGGATGCGGCCGGCGTGCGTACTGTGAGCGATGCTCCCCGTACGGTCGCCGAAGCCGACGATCTCGAGACAGATGAAGCCACCGAAGAGGCCAGCGAAGCGGTCGCCGAGGCCTATGACGCGGCCGAAGCGGCCGTCGAGGAGGCGAGCGATTCCGAGGAAGACGACGAGCCCTCCGATGACCAGGAGGAGACCACCTCCAGAGCCCCTCGTCCTCGCATCGAGCGATTCATCGAGCGTCTGCGATGTCCGGCCTGTGGCCACGACGCGTTCGAGCGCACTCAATCGACCCTCACGTGCCACGCCTGTCGACGCGATTACGACATGGACGAAGGCGTGGTCGATGTCGCGCCCCCTCAAACCCATACGGGCGGGCTGGCTCAGCGAGTCATGGAGTCGAACCTCTATGCGCGCTTCTACGAGAACGTCATGCGGCCGAACCTGACGAAGCTGGTCTCGAGCCGCACGATGGAGGAGGAGCGCGAGCTGGCCGCCGATTATCTCGAACTCGACGCCGACTCGACGCTTCTAGATGTCGCCACGGGGACGGGAAACTTCATCCGTCACTTCGCCAAGCGCATCGCCAGTGAGAGCTCGGGATACGACGACCAGTCGCTGGCCGTCGGCATGGACATCTCGTGGCCGATGCTCGAGCAGGCTCGAACTTTCATTCGGCGCGAGGGATTGACGGATCGGGTTTTCCTGCTCCGCGGCGACGCCACTCGCATCCCACTCGGGCGCGAAACCTTCAGTCACGTCCACTGCGCCGGGGGACTCCACTTGATGGATGGTGCCGTCGACGAAGTACTCCGCAATTTCTCGCGCGTCCTCGAGCCGGGCGGTCTTCTCGTAGTCAGCACCTTCCTGGTCGACGGTTCGATGCTGAAACAGTTGGCCAAGCGCATCGCCGGCATGGCCTCCCACTTCCACTGGTTCGGGCGTGAGGAACTCCACGATCGCCTCGAGCGAGCGGGGCTGGAGGTCGAAGAAGAGAGCATCGCTCAGGAGGCGATCACCATCAAGGCTCGACGCGGTTGAACGGCCTCGTCACGCCCTCCAGACGGCGGATGTCGCATGATGTCGCTTCCGACACACGCTGCGGCAGTCGCGGTCGTGCCGTCTGCCGAGTGTCGCGATCGAGGGGCGGGGATGGGCGCTCGATGTTGCCGTCTCCGTTTCTCGATTGCGGCTCGTCCGGGAACCACCCACCTGTGTTCGTTTTAGCGTGTTGCCTCCCGATACCATCCGTGTTCGCTTCAGCGGATGTCCCGACGATATGGGGGCCTCTTTCGAGCCCCCGAAGGAGGCGACAGCATCGAGCTCCGGGCGCGAGCCCGGAGATCCAGGCACGCGATGCGCCTTGATTCGAGCTTCGAAGGAGCGGAAGCACGCTTATCCGAATACGAATGGGGAACCACCTCTCCTCGACGCGATACACATCTCCCCATGGTCTCTCCGGCGCGTCTCTATGCTTCGATAAAGCGTACGTACGCGCCTCCCGCCCACAGGCCGGCCATCGAACAAAGAAGTCGATACACGTCCGAATATACCTTCGACCCGGCGACTTGCTCCGTCCAGATACCCTGACAGCTCGCCGCGTTCCTCTCCATCGATGATCTTCGGCGGATCGAGTAGGGGGGCATTCACGAGCCAGACAAACGTTACCCTCGGCGGAGAAGCAGTCGAATCCGCGTACGTCTCCCTGGTGGGGATCGGCCGCGAGTGAGCCTCGAACCGCTCGGATCGAGACGACACGTACGGTCGATCAGAGAAGAGGCATTGCTTCGACTTCGTCGAGGATGGCATCGAGCGAGTGGGCGTGCTCGAAGCCGAGCTCCTCTCGAGCCCGCGAGTCGTCGACCATGCAGACGTATTTGATGTGATCGAGTTCAGGGACCGGCCAGTTGCTCAGCCGCAAGGACCATCCGGCCTCGAGAACCCCTCGAGCAATGGGTTCGGGCAACGGGAGGGGATTGCGGTCGAGTCGCTCGATCAGGACCGACAGCGGAACGGGGCTCGGACCGGCGATGTTGTAGACCCCTCGGACTCCCGGAATCAGCGAGCGCTCGATGGCCGAGACGACATCCTCGACGTGGATCAGCTGAACCATCGGGTCGAACCCGAGGATCGTGATCGGCCGATCGAGACGGAGGAATCGGCTGGGGGCGTTGTTGACGCGGCCGACGATGTGGACGGGCCGCAGAATGACGGTCTCGAGTTCGGGATACTGCCAGAAAAACGTGTTACAGAACATGTCGAGGGCGATCAGATCGCGGATCGCCCCGAAGTTCTGACCGCCCATCAACGGAGCATCCTCCTCGAGAAACTGATCGTTGGTGGGATCGGGCCCGTAAACGTTGGCGCTCGACAAAAAGACTAGCTTGGGCACCCGATGTTCGTCACAGAGATTGACGAGTTTCTGCGTGCCGACGATGTTGAAATCGTGGTGCTCCTCCTGGCGCGCCCGCGGATCGTGGAGAACATTGAGATGAATGACGGCTTCGATGTCCCGGCGCCGAAAGATGTCTTCGACACTCCGGCGGCGGATGTCGATGTGCTCCATGTCGATGTCTTTGGGAAGATCGTCGACGGGACGGCGGTCGATCCCGATGATCTCGTGGTGGCGGTGGAGGCGCCGGGCGACCGCTCGTCCGAAGTGCCCCCCGATTCCGGTGATGACAATCGTCTGACTCGGAATACTCGTCTTCTTCAAAAGAACACCCCTCGTCGTTCGTGCAAGCCTCGTTTTGTCAGTTCACGAATCGCCTCTCGAACTCGATCGACTTTGCTCTGGACGATGCGATCTTCGGCGTCCGGCTCGCCCGAGAACGTCATGGGGTCGCCAAAATGAATGTGATATTTGGTGGGAAGCGGGGTGGCCCCGAGTGGGCCGAGCAGAGGCCACGTCGGCGTCACCGGAAACGAGGGCATCGAGAGCAACGTGGCGAGTGACTCGAAGTTCCAGATCGAGGGCATCTGCTCTTCGCCGCCGACGACTCCGATCGGCACGATCGGCGTATCGGTCGCCAGCGCCAGTCGCATGAATCCAAGGCCGAACGACTGGAGCTGATACGCCTGATCGAACGTTTTGTTGACGCCTTTGACGCCCTCTGGAAAGACCAGCACCGCGCCCCCGCGCCGAAGCAGCAACCGGCAGTTCTCGCGTGTCCCGACGACCTGACCACATCGAGCGAGGATGTACGACACGAAGGGAATGGTCGGAACCCAGCGCTCGACCATGCTTCGAGGCATGCGTGGCTCGTCCCGATCGAACAGGCAGGAGGCCCCGATCAACACGCCGTCGATGGGCACCTGGCCGGTGTGGTTGGCGGCCAGCAGTACGCGCCCCGAGTCGGGGATGCGTTCCACCCCATGGACTTCGGTTCGGAAGTACCGGCGATGGAGGAGCTTGGCGGCGGGCGCAATGTATTTCAGGAATTCGGGCTGAAACCCGAAGGGATCGTAGCCGAGCTCGTTTTGACCGGCATCCATGGTTCGGATGCGCTCCCAGACCTCCGGATCGAGCGTATCGACGAGTGTCTGATCGATGCGATCCTTGATGTCAGTCAATGGCTCGTCCTCTGCCACTATTCAGTGTGTTGTTCTTCGGGAGCTTCAACGAGGTAGCCGTCGTCGGCATACGCATCGTCGACACCGTTCTCATCGCCAAATGTCGTTCGTCCCCAGTGTACGATACCTCCCCCGATGCCGGCAACGACATAGAACCCCATCCCCGCGACGAGTGCCACCTGCGGGTTGGCGACGAGTGTAATGGCCCCGAGTCCCGCCGCGGCCACGACGAGCCCGGCGAAGGTTCGTGCGTTCCAGTCGACATCCTTGAAGGTCCGATATCGTATATTACTGACCATCAATCCCCCAACCAGAGTGGCCAGGGCGGCGACGCTCCAGGAGGAGTCGACGGTGGCTTGGCCCGTCAGCGACGTATGGGCGAGGACGACCGACACCACCATGCCCGCCGCCAGTGGAGTGGGTAACCCCAAAAAGTGAGTCGAGGGACCCTCGCGTCGATCGGCTCGCACGTTGAATCGGGCGAGTCGCATGATCGCGCCGGAGGCAAATAAAAACCCAAAAAATACGCCCAGGAGCCCCAGCGAGGGCATCCCCCAGCTGTACATCAGAAAGGCCGGCGCCAGCCCGAAGCTGATCCCGTCGGTAAGGCTATCCATCTGCGTGCCGAACTCGCTTTTGGCGTCGGCCATGCGGGCGACGCGACCGTCCATCAGATCGCAGAACATGGCGACCAGAACGAAATACGCGGCGAGTGTCGTATCTCCCGTCGTTTCGGCCTCCATCGAGAGCGTGATGCTGAAAATACCCGAGAACATGTTGCCGAGAGTCAACACGTTCGGGAGAAGATACCGGAATCGTGTCGTATCCATGGGACCACTGCATCCGAAAGAGAGCGCGAACTCGAACGCGGGAGCGGACTGGACGTGCGAACTGCATCAAACCGACGTGTCGATAGAGGGGGTTGTTCCGACCTGTCAAGGTATAGCACCGATCATTGGGTTGGAAGGGGAGGCCAATATCCCTCGTATCGTCTCCATCTCAGAGGGGCGCACGCCAGATCGAGGGAGGGCAAGGGGAGCAAACGCTCGAGGTTCTGGCGCCACTGACTTCATTTTCAATATCGCGCGTTTACAATCGTTCGATGACATCCTCTACTATTGTCCCCGGAGCATGACCGGTGGCCATCTGTTGTCGACTTTGGGTCTGAGACATTCATGAAGCGACTCACGCTCGACGAGTTTCGTAGACATCGACACGATTTTGACCAACTCGTCGCCGAAACGTCCGAGATCGATACGTACTGTTCCTCCTCGTACTGGGTGATTCCGGCGACACAGGCACTCTTTCCGGACCACGATCCGTGGATCTGGCGAGCGGAGACAACGGAGGGATACGTCACGTTAGCCAAGGGATACCACGCTCGTATCGGCCACTATCTACAACCCCTCGAGGCTTCCTGGGGGCTGGCTTCGCCGCTGATCGGAACGGACGTGGAGGCGCTGACCGACGAACTCGCCCGCGAGCTTCAACAGTATCATCACGAGTGGGAGATGCTCTTTTTGTCGGGACTCTTCCAGGAATCTCCCCAGTTTCAGCAACTGATGAACGCCTTTCGCCCCGAGTACGCCCTCGGCGTCGGCCCTTCGATGTCACGACACGTTGCCAGTCTCGAGGGCGGATTCGAAGGGTACTTCTCGAGACGGAACTCGAAATTTCGTTCCAACATGCGTCGGGCCGAGCGGCGGGCCGACGAAGACGGCATCCACACCGAATATGTCGCCGACGTTCCCAAAGCAGACTGGCGAGAGGTCTTCGAGCGCATTCTGGGGATCGAGAGCCACAGCTGGAAGGCCGAAGAGGATTCCGGCATCATCGGCGGTCCCATGCGTGACTTCTATCGCCGCATGATGCCCTTTCTCGCCGAGGACGATGCGCTTCGGGTCGTCTTCGTGACCCTGGACGGTGTCGATATCGCTTACTGTTTCGGAGGGGTGTTCGGGTCACTCTATCGTGGACTCCAGTTGAGTTACCACGACGACTACTCCGAATATTCGGCCGGCAACCTCGCTCAGCTCGAGATGATTCGAGGACTCTGCCGCGAAGGGCTCGAGACGTACGACATGGGACAGGCCATGGACTACAAGTCGAGATGGGCCGACGACACCCGAACGTCGGTTGCGCTCATTGTGCGAAAGTAGCGGGAGGCGTTTCCATGCGCATGCGTCGTCTTTGTAATATAAAACTCACCAAAGGTCGAAAACCGTCCGACCCGAGGCGCTAGCATTCCACTCTAGGTGGAAGTCCGACACGGAAGAGGTGACCTCGCATACGAATCTCGTGGATCGAGCATCGTCACTCTGAAATTTACACGCTCGGACGCCATTCCCCCCCGATCGGGCCTTTTCTTCGGAGCTTCATGCTAGTTCCCAGCGTTCGAACCACTCCCCGACACGAATCATCAGGTCCAATGCTTCACGTTCGAGTTCCTCCCACGGGCCCAGGCGGGCTCGAGCCGACTGTGGGTCGTCGACCTCCAAGTCGGCGACGCTTCCAGCGACGGCCACGACGACGTCGCCTGAAGAACTGAGATCGGGACCGTCCTGGGAGCTTTCGAGCTCGATGCAGGCTTCGTCGGTGGACTCGTCGATCACAAAATCGACCGTGAGGTCGTCGGACTCGTGCAGGGTCTGTCGCATAGTGGATCAAAGAAGAGTCGGAGTCGAGAGAAAGATGAAAGCCAAACAAGGGCTGGCATCTCGTCGATTCGGGGGGACTGTTGCCCCGTCGCCCCCCGGAAAGGGACAACACGTCGACAGCACGATCGCTCTCTCGGACGAGTATCCCGATGAGACGAACGACGGTGCTCTCGACGGAGATGGACCGAAAGGAGCATCTCCATGCGAAATCATTCGCCGCGTTGTAGCACGATTTCTCCGGGGGAAGGTCCGCCGTCCTCGATGGGCGGGAGTTCGATTTCGATTTCCTCGGCCCCGGGGTTCTGCTCAGCCACCTCGGGGACGCGATCGAGTAGATCGCGAAGCTTGTCGTCATACCCCTCTGGCGCCTCCTCGGGCGAGCCAAAGAGCTCCTCGAGAATACTCGGAATATCGAGGGTACGCTCGGGATTGACTGGGACGCGGTCCGCCGGATTGAGCGCTTCGCCATAGACGATCTCCGGCAGACGAGCTGCCCCCTGAATACGCTCGCGATACGTTTGAGCCTCCTGCTCGCGCCCGAGATGCTCACAGGCCGCTGCGCGAATTTCGAAGTAGTCGGGAACCTCGTCGGGACGGTCGAGACGCGATTCGGCTTCATCGAGAGCGTCGAGCGTCTCTTCGGGACGACTCGCCGTCAGGTGACAGGCTGCCAACTGAAGATATCCCCAAGGCCGATCCGGCTCCCACTCGATGGCGCGTTCGGCATCGTCGGCGGCGGCGTCCGTATCTTTGAGATTCAGCAACATTTGACTGCGGAGCAGCACGCCGGGATAGAGAAAATCGAGATCTTCGCCCTCCTCGATCAAGAACCCAAGGGTCTGGATCGCCTCGTTGGGTTGCTCCTGAAGCGCCTCGATGCGTGCCAGCTGCAACCTCGCTTCTTCGTCGTATGGATCGAGCTCGAGCGCCCAGTCGAGATCCTCGATCGCCCCCTCCAGATTCTCCTGCTGCATGCGAATGGTGCCTCGAATCGCGAAGGGCTCGGGCTCATGGTCGTCCATCTCGATCACACGATCGAGGTCGAGACGGGCCGCCTTGAGAAAGCCCAGATACTCGTGAACGATCGCTCGCCCCAGCAGCGCATCCCATTGGGTCGGGTCGCGTCGTACGGCGCGATTGAAGACCTCGCGTGCCTCGTCTTCGCGGTCGAGATAAAAGAGGGCGTATCCCTCGTGAGTGAGAAGTTGAGACGTGGCCTCATCTCCCTCCGGATCGGTGCGTTCGACAAGGTCGAGACACGCACGATACTCGCCTCGCTCCAGCTTCAGCTCCGCCTTGCGCGCGGCTAGCGGGGGCTCGGCTCCGAAAGAGTGACGTGCTTCTTCGATCGCTTCTTCAGCCTTGTCGAATTCAAAATCGGCGATCTGTTCGTCGATCGTCTCGATGGCTTCTTTGAGATCCCCTTCCACGATTCACTCCTGTCGTCGTTGAGAGCACCCGTCGCATTTGATTCGCGACGCAAACTGGCACGTTTCCGCCGCTCGAGTCAACTCGCCTTCGCGCTTGGAGTGCCATCATCACCCGTAAATCCAACTCGGAGTGGACGGGTCGTCTCCCTTCGCCCGAATGGGAGGCATTCGGCGACGGGTCCGCGAGGCTGATCACTCCGCAGACGTCCCGGAACGCTTCAGGAGACGCGACGCCGTGACGCGTCCCCTACAGATCGTGATCGTACTCTCGCGCTCGAACCGAAACACTTTAGACCTGGACGCCGTGACGTAGAACCTCCCGGACACGGCTGGCAGGCGAACTCCGCGGAGGGCCCGATTGTATGGGGGCTCGCACGTGATCGAACGCGAAGATGGACGACACCATGGATGAATATCGATAGCGAGACATCGCACTCAGCAAGATGCAGCTGGGCCATATGCTCTCCCTCCGGCACGCCCACGCATGCCGCCCGCCGCAAACCGGCCAGTGGCTCGAGGGGAGAGGGGCGCCTCGCCGAATACGGACGGGGCCCCTTGGCGAACTCCGTCCGAAACCCTGACAGCTCGCCGTTCCCCCTCATCGATGATCGTCGGCAGTGAGCGTGGATCTGTTGCGTCCATGGCTCCATCTCGGCCGGATGTTCCCCCATGGTATGCGTCTGTGCGTTGTCGAGATGAGATTGGAGGATCGCTCCATTCCGAGTGGAGAGCTCTACAGAGCCCGAGTTTTGCCTCGACGATGACATTCCCAGACCTCGGTTGGAGAGCCAGAGCAGTGGGACTGACGCTTTTGGGCCCAAAACCTTCGCTCCAACCAACGCAGCCCACGGGCGTCGCTGGAGAGAATGCCCTCCATCTTGTCTCTGTTCGAAAGACTCGGACACAACAAACCCCCGCCTCGCGCCGACGATCATCGATGAAGGGGCATCGACGCTCGAGGACCGATGTGATGCGAGCTTTGCTTCAACCATTCATACTGGGAATCGCCGGCATGTGGGCCGCGCTCTGGTCGGCGCCCCCCGCGGAGCATCTCTCGATCTGGATGGCACTGCCCGCGGGAATTGGGATGCTCACCGCACTCGGGGCGTGCTACCTCTACAGAAGTGCCCTGCTCCGCCGATGCCTGGCCGTCGTACTCGGCGTATGCCTCGGAGGACTGGTGCTCGTCATCCATACGGGCTGGCGTGTGGATACCTCCGAGCTGACCCGACAGATGGGTGAATCGCGCCTCCGAGGTGTCATGCGAGGCACTGTCACCTCGGGGCCCCAGCTTCACGAGCGGGGGTGGATCTGGGATGTGAATCTTCACGCCATCGATGGTGAGGTCATCGACTCCGAGGAGAAACGAGTTCGACTCTTTGTCGAACGCGACCGACATTTTGCCTCGTCTCATGCTCGTCCTCTTCCCGGAGACGTGATTCGCGTCTTCGCCCGTCTCGAACGATATCCCCGCGCTCGATTTCCCGAACGTCCCTCGCCACGACACGCGATGAGTCGTCGTCACCTCGTCGCACGGGGAACCATCCACGATCGCATCGAAGTGCTCGAGACACAATACGGCCCCGTGTTGACGCTTCGACGCGCACTCACTCACCTCCGACTCGATTACGAACGAGCGGTCACGACTCACCTCTCCTCCGATCGAGCAGGCATCGCGCTGGCAATGACCGATGGGAGTCGCGGATGGCTCGACTCCGACGTCTGGCGAGCCTTCCAGAAGACAGGGACAGCTCACCTGCTCGCGATTTCGGGTCTACACATGGGGGTTTTGGCGAGTATCGTCTGGTGGCTCGTGGGCTCGATGGTCGGTGGGTGGCCGAGACTCTTGCGGCGTTGGGGACGACAGCGAGTCTGCAGCCTCGGCGTGATCGGCGTGCTCGGCCTCTATGTGATCGCCATCGGAGCCCCGACCTCGGCTGTACGAGCATGGGGCATGGTGACGGCTGCAGGATTGGCCTGGGCCCTGCTCCGCCCACTCTCGGGGTTTCACGCCCTCGCCGGAGCCGTGCTCGGGATGATGGGGGGAACACCCCATGTGGTCGAGACATTCGGTTTTCAGTTGAGTGTGACAGCGACCTTCGCGATCCTCTGCTTTCTCGATCGCCGTCCACCCGGTCTGGCCCCTCCCGAGGATCCCACCCGCGAGGAGTCGTGGTCGCGGCGCTGGGGGCGACACGCCGGAACGGCGATTGGAGCCTCGCTGAGCGCGACACTGGCGACCTGGCCCATCCTGATCGCCTGGCTCGGGGCCTGGCCGCTCCATGCGTGGTGGCTCAACCTCGTCGTCTCTCCCCTGGTGAGCACGCTCGTGTTTCCCGTCCTGTGCGCCGGGGCGTTCATGACGGCATGCATCCCCTCCATCGGATGCTACGTACTGGCCGGGGGCGCCGAGACCATGCTCCAGATCGGAGGCATACTCGAGATCATAGCGGATCGTCCGGAGGCGATCGTTCGAACCGGGACGTGGCCGACGGGGGCCGTTTTCACCGTGATGGCTGGGATCGTGACGTGGATCGCGAGCCAACTCCGGCCCCGTCCCCTCGTGACGGGAAGCGTCCTCGTACTCGTCGGGACGGCCATTGGCACGATGGCAGTCGAACGAACTCACGAGGGGGCTCTCCGCCTCGATGCCATTCCCGTCGGACAGGGAGATGCCACGCTCGTAACCACTCCAGAGGGGGAGACGATCCTCGTCGATGGAGGCGGAAGTCGGCTTGGACGCGATCCCGGAGAGGCGATCGTCGTCCCCTACCTGACGCGTCTCGGCCTCGGGCATGTCGACTGGATCGTCGCCACCCACGCCGACGTCGATCACGTCGGGGGACTTCCGGCGGTCGTCGATGCCATTCCTCCTCGACACGTTGTCTACGATCGAACGAAAGCACGGCAGGGCGAAGATACGTGGGTGGCCCAAGCCCTCTCCAAGGGAGCGGAAGCTCACCCCGTTTCGCGTCGGTGGACATCGACGATTGGAGGAGCCGAGGTGGAAGTGCTTCGCCCCCGACCCGAAGGGGTGACCTCCGACAACGACGGAAGTCTGGTGGTGCGACTTACCTACGGAGAGAGTTCGATTCTACTGCCGGGGGATGTCGAACGCGATGCCGAACAGTGGCTCGTCGACCGAAAGTCCCTTCGAGCCGATGTCCTCAAAGTGCCCCATCACGGCTCGAAGACATCCAGCACGTCCCGGTTTCTGGAGGCGGTCGACCCGGCGGTGGCCTTCGTGTCGGCCGGACGATTCAACGCTTTCGGTCATCCCCACCGCTCGGTCATTCGACGCTATCACACACGCGGTATACGTGTCTTTCAGACCGCTCGACACGGACTCGTTCGGGTTCGAGCAACTCGAGAGGGGGATGTCACCGTGCGAACGAGACGAGCCGAAGAGCCATGATCGACGGATGTGTATCGGATGCGTCGAGAAGGGGGGATCGAGCGAATCTTTCGCTCACTCCAGGGGACGAACAAAGAAGGTTGAACCATCGACATCTCTTGAGCAAGGCCCCGACCGTGCGACGATGATACAGCGAACGCGATATTTGGGGCCCGTCATCGTGTCGACGGTAAGCAAAGCCGCGGGCGGGTCCCATTCAGGGGAGGGCGAGGGGGCCAGCGCCCGAGAGCATGTCGACCGCGAGGGAGAGCTCAGGAGATCTCCGCCCGAGAGGTCGAGGCTCCAAGTCGGAAGGCGGTGACCGTCTCGAAGGCCGCAAAATCGGGGGCGAGACACTCCAGTCCCAGTCGCTCGAGCCGAGCGGCGACGAAGGCGCGTCGATCGAGTTCCGAGGCATCGTTGGGACGATCGACGTGACGGAGCGCAAAAGGTCGAGGCTCCTCCTCGGTGCATCGTCCGTCCTCCTGGAAGTCGAGGGCGAAACTCGGTCCCGGTCGAGCCGAATCACACCACGTAAAATCCGGAGCTCCCTCGTCGAATTCGGTCAAATAGAGCGTGCCCGAGGTGGCATCGTATCCAAAATGAATGCCGTCTCGTTCCAGGTATTTGGTGATCGCCTCGGCAGACGCCGCCGTGATGAAGCGTTTTTCGAAATCGATGCCGGGCTCCGAGACGATGGTAATACCGTCTCGGTGAGCGAGGTGAATGCCATGTTCGCGTTCGTCCGGGGGAGCGGTGAGTTGTTCGCAGTGGCGATCGAAATCATCGGCCACCTGACACAGGGCTTCGGCGACTTCATGAACAGAAGCTCGAACGGCGAGTTGAGTGAACGAGGACCAATCGGGAGCATCGGCGTGAGTGACCTTGACGCCCGACTGCACGCGCCCGGTCTCAGGATCGATGAGAACTTCGCGGCTCCCGTTGTCGTCGATGATGTGCCAGCGTCGCAACGTGGGCTCGTCGTGCGTCGTCATGATAGAGGGAGTAGAGAGTCGAGTGGTATCGCGATCACGTCCCTCCGATACAGGAGGGGTAGCTTGAGCGTAAATCGGTTTCGTGTCAGCGCAAGACATTCGAAGCGGACGGCGAGGGGGCGCGAGGATCTCTACAAGCATCGCCCGAGACGTCACCATACATGCACATCATCGACGGCTGATTCGGGATCAAGTGCCCATTTACGTCTCGAACCGCGAGGATTACACTCGCCGCAACAGGTGGGCCATTCAGGCAAGTCATCCAACAAGAGCCCGCACAAGGGTTACCGCAATGCGTCTTTTGATTCAACGGGTCAATGAAGCAAGTGTTCGCATCGATGGCGAAGTGGTCGGGGCTATCGACGGGGGCTCCCTGATCTTTGTCGCCGCCGGCGAAGGTGATACCGAAGAGGATCTGGAGTACTGCGTCGATAAGACCGTTCACTTGCGTATCTTCGTCGACGACGAGGGGCAGATGAATCGCTCACTGTTGGACGTCGACGCCGAGGCGCTCGTCGTTCCTCAGTTTACACTGTACGGTGACGTCACGAATGGACGTCGGCCGAGCTTCTTCGAGGCGATGGACCCGGGGCCGGCCAAAGAAATGTGTGACACCTTCGCCGAGCGTTTACGCCAGGAGGGGGTCGAACGGATCGAATCCGGCGAGTTCGGTGCCTCCATGGAGGTGGACCTGGTCAACGATGGCCCGGTCACGATCTGGATCGACAGCCGAGAGGCGTGAGCTACGACCACTCGAGGATGGGCCAGTCCCGTCGGTCGGCCTCGCGGCTCAATCGAGGATCGGGATGGACAACTCGAGGGTGGCCGACAGCTTCGAGCATCGGCAGGTCCGAGTACGAATCGGAGTAGAAGTAGGAGGCCTCGAGTTCGACCTCTCGATCTCGAGCCCACTCACGGGCTCGGGTCACCTTGCCTTCGCCGTAACACAGAGGTGAGTCGAACTCGCCGAGGAGGCGATCCTCGTCATCGGTGGGAAACTCGTTGGCGAGCCAGTCGTCGAACACCCAGGCATCGGCGGCCGCTCTCGCCTCG
The DNA here is from genome assembly GCA_028274765.1 of Bradymonadaceae bacterium. Lineage (GTDB taxonomy): Bacteria > Myxococcota_A > Bradymonadia > Bradymonadales > Bradymonadaceae > CAJXPB01. The sequence goes on along the minus strand of JAQCND010000432.1, from coordinate 12,085 downwards.
AAACACGAGCTGTTGGTCAGCACGACGAGCTCGTGACTCTCTTTGCGGTGCGTTTCGATCGCCTCCCGAGCTCCCTCGCGGAGTCGCGGTTCGATGGCATCGTGAAACCACTCCCGCGTTCGCGCCTGCAAATCGTCGGCCGGTTCACCCTCGTAGTGTCGAACGGCCGAATCGTAGGCTCGCTTCATGTCGATCCACGCGAAGTGATACATCAGGGTCCAGAACCCGGCTCGTATCAGTTGCCACCACGAGATGCCTCCTCGCCGGTACTCGTGTTTGGCCCACATCAAGCCGCTGTTGACGTCGATGAGGGTGCGGTCGAGATCGAAAAAGGCGGCTTTTTTCGACATGAGCAGTCACGTGAGCGAAAAAATGAACATTCGTTCAGTTTGCCCCCGAATCGGGGAGCATGCATTCTAATCATATCGTTCGACAATGTCCAAACCCCTCGCTCACCCGAAAGCGAGGCGGATCGCGTATGTTATGTTCACATGGGGAGCAGACCGATGACCGACGAGCCCAACACGCATCTCGATATCGATCACAATCTGTGCGGCGAACCCGTCTCGATCGAAGACGGAGAGGCCTCCGTCCGGTTCGAGACGACCGAGAGGATGGGAGTCGACGCTCGCGGCCTCGTCCACGGGGGATTTGTCTTCGGGCTGGCCGATCACGCCGCCATGCTGGCGGTCAACGACCCTCACGTCGTGCTCGTCTCGGCCGATGTCGACTTCACGGCGCCGGTGACCGTCGGCGACGAGGTCGAGGCCCGGGCTTCGGTCGTCGAATCGAACGGTCCTCGCTACACGATCGAGGCTCGAGCCTCGGTGCTCGGCGAGGCGGGGGACGAAGTATTTCGCGGAACCTTCGAGGCTGTCGTCACCGAAGAACACATCCTCGACGACTCGTAGCTCTCCCGTCGAAAGATGGGTTGGGGCGGCTTGCTCGAGCAGCCCTCTAATTGAAGGGCGGCTCGATCGAGGTCGTCACCCGCGAAAACCTCCGACACCCATGCGGGGAGAGTTGACGATCGGGAGGAGTTCGGCGTCGTGCTCGTCGTGTTCGTCGCGACATGATTCACAGGCGTAAAACCCCTCCTCGACGTCGGCCTCCGCGCAGGCCGGACAGATGAGCGAGGCCTCTCCCTCACAGGTCGCACACTCGGCGTCGCCCGCCTCGTTGCGAGCCACGGTGACGACGTCGGCCTCCGAGGGGTCGTCGACCAGCGAGCTCGGACAGGGATAGGGATCGTAGACGACGAGCTCAAACCGATCGCGGTGCTGGAGGTCGTAGAGATATTTGAAATCGGTGCGCGGTCGGATCACCGATCCGACGTCGGTGTCCATCGAGCGAATGGGTGAATCGGAGCCGACCTCGTCGGCCTCGAGTGTGTTGAGATACTGGCGCTCCTCGATGTCGAAGGCACTCGGGCGTCCGATCGACTCGAGCCAGGTGGCTCGAAGGTGTCCGTCTAGATCGAACAGGGAAGCCTCGGGACGCACCAGCATGTAGAGCCAGTACCGTCCGCCGTATCCATCGGAACGCACCCCGACCAGAAGCCCGTGGTGGAGGGCGCCCTGGTTGGCGTGATCGGCCAGGCAGCGTTTGAGGTGCGAGGTGATGCCTTGTCCCGTGTAGGTCTCACCGCAGAGACGGCACGGACCATCGAAGAGTTGTCCCATCGGAGATCTCCGGTCGTCAGATTGCAGCTCATACCTCTCACCGCGGCCGGTGAGCGGCCGTGCGACGCCTCCGTCTATGATAGATTGTCTGCCTTGTCGACCGGGATTACGGGCCATGCGAGGGCGATCGCATGAGGGTCCGCTCGGATACCGTGGGATACGCCGTGGCACGACTGAGATCATCGAGATAGTGAGGCGCCTCCATCTGGTATGATGCACAACCGCCCGGGAAAGACGACTCGATGATGCGGTGGCATCATTAGATCAGCCACATCGAGCGGTCACGACAGTCATGCGAGGCGAGACGATTGGATTCATCGCCTCGCATGGAGGCTGTCGACGGAGAGCGTGATATACGTCGAGCGGTCCTCTCCCCCCACGAGGGCCATCGCATGAGAATTCGATTCGACGTTCGAACTCGCCAGCCCTCTCGATATCCTGGTGTGCTTCGCCGGATAGAGCCCGTCGATCGCGAGTGACTTCGCCGTTTCAAGCCGGCTGGGAGCCGGCGCTCCATCGGGTGTCTCCCCCGACCTCTCATGTGTGTTCGGATAAACTTTTCCCCGTTGCTGCAGCGATCAAAATGGACCCGACAGGGTGGAAGCACTCGTCCAGCCCGGGGGCTATGGTAGTTAAATAAACAATCGAGTGACGTCAGTTGCCGCCTCGCTCTTCCCCAGTGAGGAGTCGGGGAAGAGCGTCGACCGAGAGGAGAGAGACGTTCACATGCGATCGCCCTCCTCCCCCACCTTGGGGAGTGAGATCGCCTGTGATATGCCTTGCCGCTCGGTGGTCTCGTCGTGCCCGTGCTCCGAACGAGTCCCGATGTCCGATACCCCCCGACAACTGGGTCGATACGAATTGATCCGGAAAATTGCCGCCGGTGGAATGGGGGAGATCTATCTGGCTCGCACGAGCGGAACGGCCGGTTTTGAAAAGACCGTCATCATCAAAACCATCCTCCCGCATCTGGCCCAAGAGGAGACCTTCGTCGACAAGTTTCTCGACGAGGGTCGTATTGTCGTCAACCTCACGCACGGCAACATCGTCCCCGTCTTCGACATGGACGAGGTCGATGGCGAATACTACATCGCCATGGAGTACGTGCCGGGGCGAGATCTGCGAGATGTGCTCGGCACACTCCGGGAGTGCGATGAACGGATGCCGATCGATCTGGCGGCCTACGTCGCCTCCGAGATCTGTCAGGGGCTCGGATACGCCCACCGCAAAGCCGACGACGATGGCGAGCCGCTCGGCATCGTCCATCGCGACGTCAGCCCCTCGAACGTCCTGCTGTCGACCGAGGGCGAGGTCAAACTCATCGACTTCGGGATCGCCAAAGCCGCCGACCGGCGCGCCAAGACACTCTCCGGCCAGCTTCAGGGCAAGTGTTGTTACATGAGCCCGGAGCAGGCACGGGGTGAGTCCCTCGACGCCCGGAGCGACATCTTCTCGACCGGAGTCGTGCTCTACGAGATGCTAACGGGGAAACGTCCCTTCGAGAGCGACAGCGATCTGAGGAGCCTGGAGCTTGTGCGCCAGTGCGAGTTCGAGCGGCCGAGCGAGCATCGCCCCGACATCCCCGATGCGATCGCTGCGGTGGTCGAGCGGGCCCTGGCCGAAAATCGAGAGGAGCGCTACCAGACGATCGACGCGATGCAAATCGATCTGATGGAGTATCTGTACGCTCAGGGGCGGGCGCTGACCGATCAGCGCGTCGCGGACTACCTTCGAGAGGTCTATCCCGACGGCCCGGAGCGCGAGGCGTTCCAAGAGGCTCGTCGTTCCTCGACGACCGAGGCCGAGACCGAAGCGAGCGGGCTGGGGCTCGACGAAGCGCTGGAGCGCGAGTTCGAACAGCTCGAGGCGGGCGCATCCGCGCCGTCCGACGACAACCGCGAGTCGATGCCTCCGCTCGACGAGTCAGTGGCATCGCGTGACCTCGATGCCCTCGGACGTACCGAAACGCTGACCCCAGAGGCATCGGCAACGCCGGAGCGTGCCTCGCCGGATGCGGAGTCGACGGAGAGCGCCGAGACGCCTCCACCCGATGGGGTGTCCTCGTCGACGCCATCGGAGTCATCCGACGCGCGAGAGCACTCGAGGGCTCCAACGGCGGAGTCAGACGAGAGACCCGAGAATGCCGACGATGCGGGCCACGAATCTTCCCCCGATGTCACGGCCTCCAACGAGGAGGCGTCGTCCTCGCCGGCGCGAGAAGACGACGATCAGGGGGCGGTCGAATCATCCTCCAACTCCGAGTCGACAGCCCCCGACTCCGGGCCGACGGAGCAAGCAGAGAATGCGTCGTCGATACGCATCTGGGGGATTGCACTTCTGGTGGGTTTGGCGATCGGGGCCGGGCTCTACGGGTGGGTTGCTCCCGGGTCTTCGCAGGGACACATCCATCTCGACACGCAACCGCAGGGGGCTCGGATTATGGTCGATGGCGTGACGCTCGCCGGGCGCACCACCCCTCAGACCCTCCGACTCGAGCCGGGTCGTCACCGTCTGGCGCTCGAGACCGAGGGGTACCCACCCGAACGTCTCGACGTCGATGTCGCATCCGGTGAACGCCGCTCCCTCTCGATCGAGTTCGACAAGTCTCCTCCCGAAACCGAGCGCATTCCCGTCGAGGTCGAGCCCGATCGGGCTACGCTGCGGGTCGATGGTCGCAAGCGAGGTGCCCCGCCTATCTCCGTCGAGCTCGCGCCCGATGAATCGAAACTCGTCGAGGCGCGGGACGACCAGTGTGAGACGGTCCGACGCCTCGTCTCGTACGACGAGGTCGGAGAGTCGGTGAGGCTGACGCTCGAGTGTTCGTCGCGAGACACGGGACCTGGGACGAACAAAGATGCTCCAGATGACGTTCGAGACGGGGCTTCCGACCGACGGGAGTCCCGCGCGGTCGATCCTGCCGCGCCTCCCCCGAAGCGTTCGATTCGATTTGTCAGTGAACCGTCGGGAGTTCGAGTCGTCGTCGACGGTACCGTCATGGGCCGAACCCCCACGAGTGCGACTTTCGCTCGCGACGCCACCCTCGAGATCGAGTGGCGCAAAGAGGGATATCATCCGGTCGAACAGAACGTCTCGACGCACGAGGTGTCGGGGGGCGAACTCGAGCAGCGCCTCGACCCACGCGAGACCGGATGCCTCGATTTCTTTGCCGTCTATCCGAGCTACAACCGCATCGCCATCGATGGAAAGTGGCTGGACAAACGACGTCAGAAGCTCGACGGCTATGAACTCTCCACCGGCTCCCACACCATCCGCGTCCAAAACCCCGATGCCGGGCGAGACGAGACGTTCGAGTTCGAAATCGAACCCGGTGACGACTGTACCTCGTTGACCGTCTGGGACCCCGACGAGGACACCGAATGAGCATCCGAGCCATCGTGGGGCGGAGACCTCCCCTCGATGGGTCGAGTAGATGACCTCGCCCCCCCTTGATAGAGACATTGGAGAAAGCCCGGAGATGATCTAAGACGTCTTTCGACTTGTGCACGTTCACGGATCTCTCGGAGCGAGGCGCACGATGAGTGAATCGACGCGCACGGTGTATCTCGATGGTGGTGAGGAAAAACTCGAGCTCAAATCGTATACCCTGACGGTCGTGCAGGGTGACGACGAGGGGCGTCAGTCCACCCGAGAGTCCCGAACAACCCGCATCGGCAGTTCGCCCGATGCCGACGTCGTCATCGACGACCCGGCCGTCAGTCGCTTACACGCCTCGATCGAGGTTGACGAACAGGGCTATCTCCTCCGAGATCGAGATTCCAAGAACGGTACGTTCGTCAACGGGCTCCGCGTCCGCGAGGTCTATCTGGACGACGCCACCACCTTTCGGATGGGGACGACAGAGGTTCGATTCGACGTGGCCGGCGACGAAGTCGAGGTCCACTTTTCAGACCGCGAGCAGTTCGGGGAGTTGATCGGCCAGAGTCGGGCCATGCGCGAGATCTTCTCGCTCCTCGAACGCATCTCCTCGACCGATGCGACGGCCCTCGTCGAGGGGGAATCCGGGACGGGCAAGGAGCTGGTCGCACGGGCGCTCCACGACCATCACGAGGCGCGCTCGGATGGTCCCTTCGTAGTGGTCGACTGTTCGGCCATTCCCGCCGATCTGATCGAATCGGAGCTGTTCGGCCACGTCGAGGGCGCCTTCACGGGGGCGACCGGCAATCGCGAGGGGGCGTTCGAGGCCGCCGAGGGCGGGACGCTCTTTCTGGACGAACTCGGCGAACTCTCCCCCGATCTCCAGCCCAAACTGCTCCGAGCTCTGGAGAACGAGGCGATCAAACCGGTCGGAAGCAACGAGACGATCGAGACGGACGTGCGCATCGTCGCCGCCACCAACCGCAACCTCGAACACGAAATCGAAGAGGGGAACTTCCGAGAGGATCTCTACTACCGATTCGCCGTCGTCAAAATCACTCTGCCTCCTCTCCGCGAACGGCCCGACGACATTCCACTCCTGGTCGAGCACTTCCTCGAGGACGCCAACGAGATGATCGATGGCGACGAACTCGACATCTCGTATCAAACCATGGAGAAATTGAAGCGGCACGAGTGGCCCGGCAACGTCCGCGAGCTGAAGAACTTCGTCGAACGCGCGGCGCTGTTGTCGAGGGGCGACCAGATCGAGACGCGCTTCTTGGATGCTGACGAACCCGTCCCCTCGGAGCCCGAAGAGGCCACCGAATCGGCCGCCTCGATGGCCGAACTCGCCATTCGTGAAAACCTCCCTTTCAAAGACGCCAAGAACCGACTGATCGAAGAGTTCGAACGCACCTTCTGGGCGCGATTGCTCAAGCAAACCGAGGGGAACGTCTCCGAGGCCGCCCGACGGGCCGACGTGCACCGCAAGAGCGTCGAATACATCCTGAAAAAACACGACATCTCGCGCGACGACGTCGCAGACGACGAGTGAGCAACGCGTCCCTCGTGTTCCGATATCGATATGGCTGATTGATTTATGGAGTTTCGATCAATGGACGATATCGACAAGCCGATCATCTGCATGCCGACCTACAATGAATCCGAGAACCTCCGCTCCATTCTGGAGGCCATCCACGAGGAGGCTCCGGAGGTTCACGTGTTGGTGGTCGACGACGATTCGCCCGACGGCACCGGCGACATAGCCGACGACATGGCTGAAGGCGACGAGCGCCTCCACGTGCTGCATCGCACGGCCAAAGAGGGCATCGGCCCCGCCTACATCGCCGGATTTCGATGGGCGCTCGCCCGCGACTACGACGCCATCCTCGAGATGGACGCCGACTTCAGTCACCAGCCGAAATACCTCTCCGAGATGATCGGCCAGCTCGAACGCTACGACGTCGTCATCGGGTCCCGATACGTCGCAGGAGGCGGCACGAAAGACTGGGGATGGTGGCGCAAGTTCCTCTCGAGAGGAGGCGGCACGTATGCCCGAACGATCCTCGGATTCGACATCCAGGATCCGACGGCCGGCTTTGTCGCATGGCGGCGCGACGTCCTCGAGGCACTCGATCTCGACGACGTCGAAGCTTCGGGATACGTCTTCCAGATCGAGATGAAGTACCGAGCTCACCAGAAGGGGGTCGATATCCTCGAGATCCCGATCACGTTCACGGATCGGGTCGCAGGCGAATCAAAAATGTCCTCGGATATCGCCCTCGAGGCCCTCACACGCGTCTGGAAGGTCAAAGCGAAAGTGTAACGCCTCATGTCCTCCGCTCCGAGGCGATGGCGGATCTCACCGCGCGTCGGGGTCCAGTCCCATCTTTTCGCGCTTTGTCTCATCGCCCGGATTGTTGAGCTTCCAGTACGGAAGTCGCTCGCTCTCCTGGAGCCGAAAGTGGCTTCCATTGGAGTGGGTCCAGCGCAACACGCGGTGCGGGTACTCTCGTTCGAGATCGTACGTGATCGTCTTGTCCTCGTAGCTCAGCACGAAGCGTTTGACTTGCGTGCCATCGAGGGTCGCTTCTTTGCGTTCGATGGTGGCCGACACCGGTTCGATGTCGGTGTGGGCCTTGCGGTTGGCCCAGAGACTCGGCACGAGCTTGCCCTCCCAGTCCTCGCCGTCGTTGAACGGCCCGTCGAGTCCGCGGAGCTGAATGAGCAGAGCGTTCTGATAGAGCGTATCCTCGCTCGTCTCAACGACGCTGGATTGGTCACCTTCGGAGGCAAAATACGAGCGAATTTCGGTGAGATACTGCTCCGGTCCGGGCCAGACGGCGTGCCAGACGTGACCGCACCACTCCTGGGCCGTAAACGAGATCTTGGCCGGCTGGAACCGACGGCGATCCCACTTGTCGACCGGCGCGAAGATGCTCGTCATGATCGAATAGGGGTAGATCCCCGTCTGGAATTTGAGCGCGTGGTTGAGCTTCATCACGTTGACCTTGTGTTCCTCGTCGACAGAGTTGTCCTTGATCCAGGTCCGTCGATCGTGCGGTTCGGTCACGTAAATGAGGACGGTCTCGGCGTCGCGAAGCTCGCCATATCGCTTGATTTCTCCCTCGTAACTCGCCAGTTCGGCCTTTCCGTCTCCCCAGTAATCCCAGAAATCGGAACTCGCCGTGGATTCGGGAGCGTCGGGGAGGTCGACGATCTGATTGACCTCCAGATCTCCCTCGCTGCCCCCGTTGGCGCTCTCGGAGGAAGATGGAGTCACCGCGGAGGTGTCGGCAGAAGAGTCGCCGTTTTGGCTGGACATGTCCGTACTGCAATGGAGCACGGAGAGTCCAAGAAGCGAGACAATGACGAGACGCGTGAGAGAGCCGCGACGAGAATCAATCGTACTCATGATACGTATGACGCAATGAAAGGAGCGGATCAGTGAGGAGACGTTTTAACACTTGTAGCCCCTCATCCTCCATTGGTCCCCCGTCGGGACCAGTCTCCCCATACCGGCATTCCGAGGATTGGGGCCGAAATCTCGAAAGTGAGCTCAAAACGATGGGTCGACATGTTCCGACATGAGAGCGGCGGAACAGCGGGGACACCCTCGATTCAATCGTAACATGCCCGGTAGTGTTCGGCGCACGGGTTCGGGGCGACAGAGGGGCCAGTTGTTCGGATGCATGGATCCGGCGTGCGTTTCGGCTTTGTCTACGAGCGGAACGGACGTCGGGGAGTCTGCATCTCTTGTGAGGGGGAGACTCTAAACGGGCTCGATGGCCGAAATCGGCCATCGATTGGACCCGTCGAACTGTTTGATCCATAATACAAGTGCATCCCTCGCGTCACTCCAGGAGTCCTCGTGACAGACGAGCAAGCAGATTCTCTCGTACGCCCCGAACCGGACGAACTCGCCGAAAGTTCCCCCCGCATCGTCATTCTCGGAGCGGGATTCGGCGGACTCTACACCGCTCGAGGATTGAAGGGGATCGATGCCGAAATCGTGGTGATTGACAAGCAGAATCACCACCTCTTTCAGCCCCTCCTCTATCAGGTGGCCACCGCCGGTCTGAACCCCGGCGACATCGCCTCGCCGATTCGCTCGATTCTGCGCAAACAGAAAAACGCCCGCGTCCATCTGGCGGAGGCCCTCGAGATCGATCGCGACGAACAGGTCGTGCATCTCGACACCGGAGAGATGCGATACGACCATCTGATCGTGGCGACGGGGACCCAGCCGCAGCGCTTCGGCCCGGAACGCTGGGAGGAAAACTCCACACCTCTGAAAACCATGGAGGACGCCGTCGAGCTGAGGCGTCAGATTCTGTACGCCTTCGAGCGCGCCGAGCAAGCCTCGGATCCGGACGTCATCCAGGAGTGGTTGACGTTCGCGATCGTCGGAGGCGGTCCGACGGGCGTGGAGATGGCGGGCGCGATCCGCGAAATTGCGGCCGAGGTGATGGTCCACGACTTTCGCACCATCAACCCCGAGGAGACGAAGGTCATTCTGATCGATGCGGCCCCCCGCATTTTGACCAGCTATCCGGAGTCGCTCTCCGAAAAGGCCAAGCTCGAACTCGAGGACCGCGACGTGCGGGTGATGGTCGACAGCCCCGTCGAGGACATCACCGAGAACTCGATTTCGGCCAACGGCGAGACCCTTCCCACCCAGACGGTGATTTGGGCGGCTGGAGTCGAGCCCGTGCCTCTGATCGAGACACTCGATACGGACTACGACGATCAGGGACGCCCGTTTGTGACCGAAGAATTGCATCTGCCCGAGGACGATCGCGTCTTCGTCATCGGCGACGCCGCTCACTTCGAACACTACGACGAGGAGACGCTCCCCGGACTCGCCCCGGTCGCCATCCAGCAGGGCAAGTGGGTGGCCCACAACCTCAAAATGAGGTTGAACGACAACGAGATGGAGTCGTTTCACTACTGGGATCGCGGCGAAATGGCGACGATCGGACGCAATGCCGCCGTGGCCGTGGTGGGCGATGGCTGGGAGCTGTCGGGATTTGTCGCCTGGCTGGCCTGGCTCTTTATCCACCTCCTCTTTTTGATCGGATTCCGCAATAAGATCGGAGTGCTCTTCGACTGGCTCTACTCCTATCTGGTCTTCAAGCGGAGTGCGCGCCTGATCGTCGGCGATCCTTCGATCAGCGAGCAGCTTCCGGATTCCGAATCGGCCCCGGCCTTCGACTCCGAGGGAGGCATCATCGAAGACGCCGCCGATCGAGACGGCGAGACACCCGGGGACCACGCAGACTCGCCCTTCCATCAATCCGATGAAGCTCCATCGGTCGACGAGGAGCTTCCCACGGACCCTGCCTCCGAGATCGATGAGACGGCCGATTCGGAGACGCAGCCCAACCACGAGACCGAGCACGCCGAACGGAACGAGTCGGACGAGGCGTCTGGAGCCACCGAGTCCGATCGCTCGGAGACGTCGGGTGAGACACACTCGAAGGACAACACCCAGGCTGCCGAATGAAGGCGTCGGTTCTCTCGCTATTTCTCCGATGGGACAAAACGGCGTCTCACGGACCGAACGTCTCCAGTTTCCGAGCAAACTCGGGGTCGAACTGGCGGATGACTTGTTCGAGCGTCCGATAGAGGGGACGTTCGGTGTCGTCGGCCATGCGGCGCATCCAGAAGCCGACCGAGACGTGAGTGCCGTAGCTCGAGATGTTCGAGAGGCGCTCCTCAATCGACCAGATGCGCTCACCGGTCTGGAAGTCCTGCTTCACCTACTCTCGATGGTAGGGGAGAAGATGCTTCCCTCGACTCGATTGGGCAGAACGATACGACTGCATCACCGGTTGGCGCCCGATCTCGTGGACCATGATCTGGTCAACCAGCGCATACTCCCGGAGCCGTTGCCCGAACATCAGGGCGAGCATCGTCGGCTCGACGCCGAGAAACGACGCGTCGAGATGGGACTCGACGTGATCGAGAAGCTCGAGTAGGGGCTCGCGGTGGAATCGGCCGGGATTCTGTTCGTCGAACAGGTTGCCGCTCAGGTGATCGGCCAGAAGTCGATTGAGCCGAGCATTGTGGGGAGCGTTGTAACCCCCGTGACTTTCGACTCCCGCGATCGTCTCCGGCACGACCCCGCGAACCAGTCGAAGGAGGTTGTGACGGACTCCGCTGAGTTCGAGAGACATCCGATGTTGGACCTTCACTCTCGGAGCAAAGGGGCCGCAAACCTGGAGAGGATCGATGTCGTCGTTGGGGTCGCGATAAGTTGCATATGCTCGAGCTTCTTCGACGAGCACCGCCTCCAACATGGCTTTGAGTCTCCCTGACTCGACGAGCGGGCGAAGTTTACGCCGTCGAACGCGTTGTTCGAAGGCGGTTTGGGCGGAGCGAGTGCTCTCGAGGACTTGCCCACTCGCCTCGAGAACGGCTCGCATCCGTCGAGCCGTCTCGATTTCCTCGTCCGAAGCCGAGTTTGGGGGGGCGTCGACGAACGATCCGAGTTCGATGCGCTCGATCTTCAACGGGCGAGGCGGGGCGACACGTGCGTGTTCACTTGAGCATGTTCCCTCCGTTGAAGCGGCCATCCTCCGAGCCGCCGAAGGCGGCAGCGGATAGCTCCGGACGAAAGCCCGGAGTCAAAGCGCGAGCTATTATGGTCGAGTCCCAAAGGGACGGAAGCACGCCAAAACGAACCACAAATGCGGGGCGACCTGTCGAAGCCGAACGGCGCCGCACGACCAACTATAAACACGGATGGCCCACACGTCGCACGAGACGTCGTCCCCAATCAGGAGAGAGAGTCTTCCAAAGAGGAGAGTAAGATGGAGGCGAAAACGAGAGATGATCGCAGGCGGTTGAGTTGCTTCTTACCGACCACCCATGTGTGTTCGGATGAGCTTGTCCCCGTTGCTGCAGCGACCAAGATGGACCCGACAGGGTGGAAACACTCGTCCAGCCCGAGAGCTATGGTGGTTACATTTTAATTCGAGGGATATGACCTCTCTCCCCAAGCCGGCGGGGACGCCGGCGCTCCG
>JAQCND010000429.1 GCA_028274765.1 Bradymonadaceae bacterium | reverse complement strand
ATCGAGTCGATCCGGAAGGCCCGGCTTCGGAGCGCCCCTGTACTTCCTTCGGAAGTGGGCTTCCAGCCGGCTCGCAGGGATGCTGGCGCTCCGAACCGATATCGAGTCGATCCGGAAGGCCCGGCTTCGGAGCGCCGGCATCCTTGCCGGCATCGAAAGCGGAAACCTCCCCAGGGCGATCGCATTAGAGGTATAAGCCACACATTCACGATTCGTTCCTTGTTACGCCACCTCCATCCTCCCGCCAGGGCGTCGCTGAAGCCACGTGCCAGCAGGGATGCCCACGTCGAGGACATCTCGAGGCGCTCCGAACCGATATCGAGTCGATCCGGAAGGCCCGGCTTCGGAGCGCCCCTGTACTTCCCCCGGAAGTGGGCTTCCAGCCGGCTCATGCTCGCAGTGGGGCATTCCTTATGCGATCGCCCTGCTACGTCGGGTTGGAGTCGATTTACAACACCCCCGTACTCGGGGTAAGAACGGGCATTGCCATTCAATTCCCCACGACCACAGGAGCATATTGATGTTGGATTCGATTCTCAAAACCGATCGACGCGAATTCGAAGCCGAGGTTCGCGAGTCTGCCATCCCGGTCGTCGTCGAGTTTCGAGCCGACTGGTGTGACCACTGCCAAGAGCTCGAGCCCGTCCTCGACGAGCTCGCCGACACTTACGAGGGAACCATTCGCACCATGACCGTCGACATCGATGACGAGAGCCGCCTGGCCAATGACTATCACATCGCGGCGATTCCCACGTTCATTGGATTCCATCACGGGAACATGTTGAAGCGTATCTCGGGCGAGCTCGGGGCCGAGGCACTCGAAGAACTGTTCGAGTACCTCGCCAATCTCCCCCACGTCTCCTCCTGACCTCTGCGAGGCTCCCATGCAGATCGCCCTCATTGCCGCCCTCGGCCGAGACATGACCATCGGGGACGACGGAGAGATGCCGTGGCCGCGCCCCGGTGACCTGAAGCGTTTCAAGCAACTGACCCTCGGCAAACCCGTGCTGCTGGGGCGGCGAACCTGGGAGACGCTCGACGAGCCCCTCCCCGGGCGCACCAACATCATCCTCTCGAGGCAGGACGACTACGAGGCCGACGGCGGCTGGGTGGCGCATTCGATCGACGAGGCGCTCGAGCTGGCCGAAGAGACGCTCAACGTCTCGCAGTTGATGGTCGCGGGCGGAAGCGAAGTATACGAAGCCCTGTTGCCGCGCGCCGACCGCATGTATTTGACGGTCGTTTATCACGACTTCGGGGGCGATGCTTTCTTCCCTCACTTCATGTCCGCCGAGTGGTTGATCGAACAGCGGCGCGAACACGACCCCGACGATCAATTCGACTGGCACTACGCGTCGTTTGTCCTCCGCCGCAATCGCGAAAAACCCATGCGCGCTGCCGGCCACGACGAGCCCAAGTCCCTTCCCGACTTGTTGCGTTCGTTCGCATCGCACGACGTCGATCCGGAGCAGATCGCCCTCGAGGACGATGCAGTCGAATTGATTCGAGTCGAACCCGAAGACGAATAGCGAGCCTCCTCCCCAAAACAGCGGATACCTCCTCGGTAGAAACAGGGTCTTCCGGATCCCGATGGGTTCAGGGCAGCAGTGCCACCCCTCGACCCCGAACAGCTGCTGTCGAAGAAGCGCCACCACTGGGGCATTGAAAACAAGGCCCACTGGGGCCTCGACGTGGTGTTCGGCGAAGACGACAATCGAGCGAGACTCGACCACGCCGCCGAAAATATGGCTCTCGTTCGACGGATGGTGATGAACAGCCTCCGCCAGGACGACCGTAAAGACAGCAGTCTCAAACAGAAGCGCAACCAGCTCGCCTGGGATTTCGACTATTTTCTCCAGGTCATCGCCGATGGTGCGGCTGCTAATCTCTAATGCGATGGGTGTGACTCAGGTCCGTGGGATCTCGGCGACGCGTGGTTGAGAGCGCCGACGGCCCCGCCAGCCGATCATCGAGTCGATCGACCGCAAGCGTCGTGCCACGGCGTCTCCCACGGTATCCGAGCGGACCCGATTGTCCTCGTCCCGGAGAGACAAGGGGTTGATCGGGACGTCGAGTTGAGTTACTCAGATCGTTTGAAGTCGTTAGTCTCATTGTCTCATCCTTCCACGCGACGAGGCAGAGCGCGCATGTACGAGACTGAAGAGACCGTACCCCACGGCGGGATCTACCTATTCGAACGCCATCAGTACGAGTCGAGATGCAAGCCCTCCCAGAACGAAAAAGAAGTCGAGTTCGAAGAGGGTGAATCGTTCCCGGGATGCCCGCGATGTGGAGATGGTGGCTTCTGGCGCTATCTCCGGGCCAGCGACAAAGAGGAGTAAGTGCAGACGCGTCCCCTCCTCCCCCGAGTGGTCACCGAGACCGGTGGAGAGGCGAGTGACATCCGGTTCGACTCATCGACGAGCCCCCGGCGAGATGTATCGATCGGGGGCTCGTTGGTATGTCACATGTCGCCCGCTACGGGAATGAGGGCGCCGTTGATGGGGTCGCCAAACGCCTGAGTCAGCCGAAAGATGATCTCGGCGAGTTGCTCGCGTTCGACCCACTTCGAGAAATCTTCGTCGGGCATGTCCTCCCGATTGGGGGGCGTGTCGATCACCGACGGTAGGATGGCGTTGATGGTGACGTCCTCGCCTCTGACCTCTTCAGCGACCGACTGGGTCAGGGCATTCACGCCGGCCTTCGTGCCTGCATAGGGGCCCTCTCCGGCCGAGGGGTTCAGCGTCGACTGAGAGCTGATTAGCACGATACGTCCAAACCCCCGATTTTTCATGCCGTCGACGACCTCTCGCACCATGTACATGGCGCTCTGGAGATTCGCCTCCAGGAGAAATTCGACATCTTCGTCGCCGGCCTCGTCGATGGGCGTCCACCGGAATCCGCCGGCGCAGTTGATCAGCGCATCGATACGCCCGACCGTCTCTTCGATGTCGGTCATGGCCGCCTGGACTTCCTCGCTGTCGGTTGCATCGAGGTGCCGCCAGTAAAGTCGATCGTGTTCGTCGTCCACGGTGAGACGACGTTCATCCACCGACAGATCGAGGCCCGCGACGGTACAACCCGCCTCGAGGAACGTATCGGTGACGACAGAGCCGAGATGACCATTGGCTCCCGTGACGACGACGTGTTCGAGTTCGTCCGAGGTGTTCTCGAGCGTCATGACAGTCTTTCGAGGTGTGGAGTCGACATGCACATCAGCGATACAGGTCTATCTTTCGTCCCATTGTCGCCTCCAACACTAGCGGAGTATTTCACCGAACATCAAGATTCGGAGTCCCTCGAGATGGCGACGCCGGAGTCAATAAACGTTGTTTCACCGACCTGCATCGATCGGCTCCTGGAGGGCCGCCGAAGGCGGCGACAGACCAAGGATCCGGGCGTGAGCCCGGAGATCAAAGGGTGGGATGTCTCTCCATCCAAGCCCCGAACGAGGCGGAAGCAAGGGGGATGTGATTCACATGGTTGGCTCAATGAGATGAAATGGCGTTTATGGACCATGGGTCGTTGAGTCCAGGGGAGTGCCCCCCTATGCGTGGCGGCTCCAACATGGAGTACGACCATGCTCCGTCGTTTGTCATCGCACCGAGGAGTTGAACGTGACCGTTGAAGTCTTCGTCTGGATGGGACTGGGCGTTCTCGTGATCGCTGCGATCGGGGGCGCCGTCTGGTACACTCGCGGCGGTGGCGCCCCTTCGGGACCGTCGATCGACCCCGATGATCTCGAACGTCAGCTCGAGACGCTCGGCATCGATACGGGCTCCAACCGGATCCCCAACCTCGAGATCATCGCCCCGTATATCCATCCCGACGCCTCGATCGTCGCCGCCACTCGCGGCAAATCAGGCCCCAAGCGCGCACTCCTCGTCCTGCTCGACGATCAGCTCGTGGCCGCCGAGGCGACCGTAGCCGACTACGGAGCCGACGTGCGGACGCTCGCCCTCGAGGCCATCGAGACGTTCGAACAGAGCTACGACATCGGCGGAGAGTTCCGCTTCGAATCCGGCGGAGAGATGCTCGTCTACACGCACATCCCCCGGAGCCAGACGTCGGACTTCGCCAATGCCGTGCGCGATGCGCTCCAAGACGGGTGATAGCCACTCGCCCGCATCCCCCGACGTCGTGGCCTCGAACGCCCGATGACCCCATGTCACTCCGACACCTCCTCGGATACCATGCCCGATCGTTACGATGACGTCGAAGCGTGTGTCGACGATATTCTCGATCGATTCGCCGATAATGACGAGATCGTCGTCGGGATGCCCCTCGGCATTGGGAAGCCCAATCAGCTCATCGATGCGCTCGTGCGCCGTGTCATCGATCAGCCGAGCGTGCGGCTCAAAATCTGGTCGGCCCTCTCGCTGACGACGCCCGACTGGAACACCGAGCTGGAGCGGCGCCTGGTCGAACCTCTCGTCGACCGACTCTTCGGCGACTATCCGGGGCTCGAGTACGCTCGCCGCCTCCGGCAGGGCGAGCTCCCCGATCACATCGAGGTGCACGAGTTCTTTCTGACGCCCGGACGCTATCTCGACGTCTCCCACGCCCAGCAGCATTACCACAGCGTCAACTATACGCACGCGCTCCGCGAGATCCTCGACAGCGGGCTCGACGTCCTCGTCCAGTTGATCGGCGTCGTCGAGGGAGACGACGGCGAGCCTCGCGGGTACAATTTGAGTGGCAATCCGGACATCTCCGCGGATATCATTCCCCGGCTCGAGGAGAAGCGCGACACCGGCGACGACACCATGATCGTCGGTCAAGTCAATCGCCACCTCCCGATCATGGAGGGCGACTCTCCGATCGCCTCCGATCGCTTCGACGCCGTCGTCGATCATCCGCGGTACGATTTCGAGCTCTTCGGTCTTCCGAACGAGCCCGTCTCACGGGCAGAACATCTCATCGGACTGCAGGTCGCTGCACTCCTTCGGGATGGGGGGACGATTCAGATCGGGATTGGTTCGCTCGGCGATGCCATTGCTCATGCGGCGCTCCTCCGCCACGAGACCCACGAGACGTATCGAGAGATACTCGAGGCCGCGGACATCCTCGATCGATCGGGCGATCTCATCGAGGAAATCGGCGGGGTCGCCCCTTTCGACGAGGGTCTCTACGGCAGTACTGAAATGCTCGTCGAGGGACTGTTGCCGCTGATGGAGCGCGGCGTCATCAATCGGCGGGTGTACGACGATCTCCCGATCCAGCGCCTGCTGAGCGAAGGGCGTATCGGCGAAACGGTCGAGCCCGAGACCCTGGATGCCTTGATCGAGGAGGGCGCGATCGATCCCCAACTCGATGCTGACGATGTCGATTATCTCCAGCACTACGGCATCCTCCGATCGGATCTGACGTTCGAGGACGGTCGCCTCCAGGGGGGCAACTTGGACGTCGTCGCCGATCTGAACGACGACGCGGCCCGAGAAGTCATCGACGAGCAGTGTCTGGGTGAGAGTCTCGATCAGGGCGTTCTGGTCCACGCGGGCTTCTTCCTCGGCTCCTCGGACTTCTACGAATCACTTCGCGAACTCGGCGACGAGGCGCGTCGTCGTATCCAGATGCGAAGCGTTCAGTTTACCAATCAGCTCTATCACCACGAGGAGATCAACCGACTCCAGCGCCGCGACGCCCGATTTGCCAACTCGGCGATGAAGGTCACCCTCACCGGGGCTGTCGTTTCGGACGGACTCGCCGATCAACGCGTCGTCAGCGGAGTTGGGGGACAATTCAACTTCGTCAACATGGCTCACGAGCTCGAGGGGGGACGCTCGATCATCATGGTTCGAAGCACCCGAGAATCGAGCGGCGAGGTCGAATCCAACATCGTCTGGAACTACGGTCATACCACCGTCCCTCGTCATCTCCGGGACATCGTCGTCACCGAATACGGCATCGCCGATCTCCGGGGCAAATCGGATCGAGAGGTCATCGAAGCCATGATCGCGATCACCGATGCGCGGTTCCAGGACGAGCTCGTCGAGAAAGCTCAGTCAGCCGGCAAACTACCTCTGGACTACGAAGTTCCGCCGCAGACTCGTGCCAATCGACCCGAGTGCCTTCGCGAAGCACTCGCCCCGTTTCAATCCGACGGCACGCTCCCCGAGTTCCCGTTCGGCACCGACCTGACCGACGAGGAGATCGCGTTGAAACGGGCGCTCGGAACCCTGCGCGAGCAATTCGACCGAGAGGGATGGCGCGCGCTCGACGTCTCGAGTGCGTTGAGGTCTCTCTGCATCCCGTCCTCGATCGAGTCCCATCTGGCGCGCATGCATCTGGCGTCGCCGACGTCGCCGCGCGAATGGGCGATGCGGCAAGTCGTCGCGTATGCGCTCCTGGAGACAAGCGTTGGCGATCGGGCGACATGAAGCCCTCGTCCGATCGCGCGCTCCGCCTCGGACCCATCGTCGAAGACCGCGGTACGCCACACGGAGAGCCTCCGAGCGGCTCCGGGTCCCCGATCGCTCTCGAGTTCCGACTGCACGATACCGTTCCAGTGCCCTCCGAAAGGAGGGCCGGTTACTCCCTTTGACACAACGAATGCCCCAGATGCGCCGACGATCATCGATGAGAGGGGCCAGAGTGAGCTGTCAGGGTGAAGGAGGGAGCTCGCCGCCGTTCGCACCGTCGGTTTCATGGTGTAATGCCCTTTTGAACGACTGGCCGGTGTGCGCCGGAGGGCTATCGAGGCGAGAGGGATCGCGAACGGCAGAACGGACATGAGTGGGTGGAACTCCCCGGTGTCGCCCCACCTTTACAGACCACCCATGTGTGTTACGAATCGGGCATTCATGGGTACGCCACCCCCCCTTTTGCCCAACGGTGGCCGGCCTGTCGTCGAGACGGGCCGTTTACGCACGCGAGAGCCACGTCTGACGTCAACTTCCAGAGGGTCATCACGGTGAGCAACACCGAACAAACAAGCTACAAGAATCTCTACATCGAGAGCGGAAGTCGACACTATCGCATCAAAAACGAAGAAGACGAGATCGTCTTCCGGACGACCAATCGTCGGGATGCCGAAACCTACCTCGATCTGGTCGAGGAAAACGATCGTCTCCACCATCTGCTCGAGGCGCGAGGCATCGCCCCTCACCGGATTTACCTCCTCCCCCAGGAGGAGGAAAAACGCGGGGCGAACTCGGTCGATCGCGAGCTGGCCAACGAAGTCGTCATCATCGCCAAGGGCGACGACGAGCGCGCTGTAGTCGTACGGCACCTCGACGACGGCCGAGAGGAGATCGTCGATCTCGAGGAGCTCAATCCGATCCGCGGCGGAGTCTATCTGCAGTCCTCCGAGACCGCCGAGACGATCACGCACATTGTCGCTCGGATTCCCCGAGACCTCGATCCCGAGGACGAAGAGGACATCGAAAAGGTCAGTATCGCGGCTGCCCCCGACGACGACAGTGCCGAACAGTTCGTCGACGATTGGACGAACCTGGAAGAGGACCAGGAGCCGGATAGCGAATACACGGCCGTCCTCGACGAAACGACGGAAGATGCTCTCATTTTTCGAGCCGAGACCGAGCTCGAAGAGGAAGAATGATAGGGCGGAACGGCGAAGGCAAGGACGAGGGGGCGCTTCACGACGTGACTGTACAAGTCGTCACATACGTGAGCCCCGGCGGGTTGCCGGGGCGCTGATAGGTAGTTCCCCCGAAACGGCCACGAGGCACGGGCCTCGTCACATCGTCACTCACTCCCTTCGACGAGCTCGAATCCGGCCCGTTCCCAGGCGTGGATTCCTCCATCGAAGTCGGAGACTTTCCGAAAACCCATCGACTCGAGTACTTTGGCGGCCGAGTTGGAGTTGGGATGATCGTGATTTTCACCGTAGACGATCACCCGTTGATTTTTGTTGAGCTCGTCTTCAGCCTCTTCTTTCATGTCGTCGAGGGGGATGTTGGTCGAACGAGGAATATGTCCCTCCTCGAACTTGTCGGGCGTGCGAACATCGACGAGGACGAAGTCGTCCGTGTCGTCGAGGCGTTGGCGGAGTTCGGTGCTGGACATCAGTCGGGCCATGCGTCAATCCTCCGGACAGGCATCAAAAACCATGCATATCGATATCGAATGTGACTCCACGGGGCGCGCGGATCGACAGGTACCGACATCCGAGCGCCGCAGCGGCGGACTATAATCATTTTGGCCGAACTGACAACCGCACGCCTCAAATACAAAAGAACGCCGCGACGTCTTCGAGACATCGCGGCGCTCTCCGTGTGTTCACGTCATGTCGTCGAGGTCTCCCGGCCTCCTACACGTCCGAGTTACGCTTCACCCTTCTCGACCGGCACGCCCACGAGGTTCCCCCATTCCGTCCAGGACCCGTCGTAGTTGCGAACCTGCTCGTGGCCGAGAAGCTGTGTCAGCACGAACCAGGTGTGACTGGAGCGCTCGCCGATACGACAATAGGCGATCGTCTCCTTGTCGTCCGTGATGCCTCGGTCCTCGTAGATGGCCTCGAGCTCGTCGACCGTCTTGAAGGTCCCGTCCTCATTGACGGCTTCGCCCCAGCCGATGTTGTGAGCGCCGGGGATGTGGCCGCCGCGCTGCGCCCCCTCGTTGAGTCCCTCGGGGCCGAGCTTTTCTCCGATGAATTCCTCGTGCGAGCGGACGTCGACGAGTTCGACATCGTCGCGGTCGAGCGTCTCTTCGACATAGTCGGCAAAGGCTCGAATGCCGTTGTCCGGGGCCTCGGCCGTCCAGTCGCCCTCTGGATACTCCGGCACCTCGGTCGTCAGGTCGCGGTCCTCTTCGAACCACTTCTTGCGCCCGCCGTCGAGGATCTTGAGATCGTCGTGGCCGTAGTACGTGAGCTGCCAGAACGCCCAGGTGGCGAACCAGTTGTCGTTGTCGCCGTAGAGGATGACCGTCGTGTCGTCGTCGATCCCGGAGTCGCGGAGGAGCTGCTGGAACTCCTCCTTGGGCGCGAGGTCGCGCCGAACCGTATCGGCCAGCTCGTCTTCCCAGTCCCAGCCGATCGCGCCGGGGATGTGATTCTCGTCGTAGGCCGTCGTATCGACGTCGACCTCCACGAGTCGATAGTCGCCATCGTCGGCCTGCAACCGATTGAGGTTATCAGCCAGCCAGTCCGTCGTCACCAGGACGTCTGGGTTCGCGTACTTGTCGAATGTGCTCATGGTGCGCTCCCTGCGTGTGAGACGAGGTAAACGGGTTCGATACACCGATGATCGATAATCCCTACTTTCTTTGTAGGGATTGTTGTCTTTACAGAAGCCCTCTCTCGATTGCAAATGCCTCTCATGATTGTCAGGGCTCTTTGAATGTGAAAGTCGCTGGAACCGTTCGAAATCGCGGGACCTCGAAGACCTCCGTCTGATTCAGCAATTCGCCTCGAATGCCCCCTCGCACCTCCATCTTCTCATTCCTTCGCTGGTGTTCATCCCATGCGTGTTCGGATAAGCGTGCTTCCGCCCCTCTGGGGCTCGGATCGGGAAAACGTCTCCCCCTCGATCTCCGGGCTCACGCCCGAAGCTAGATGCTGCCACTCCCTTCGGGAGCTCGCAGGAGAGACCCACATCGTCGGGAGGGCGCCAAAGCGAACACGGCTGGGGTTCGCGCCTGTCCCCTGCTGCGGTACCTCATGATCGCACGTTGTGCTTTCGAGCGACTCGAGTCCAGTCCCTTCGATTCCCCATCGACTCATCGACCCGACGCGACCGCCACCGATGATCGAGACGCCTTCTGGGCGATCAACTATCGATGGGGAGACAACCATCGAGAAGTCGACCACGATCGTCCGGTCGAGCGTCTCGTCGAGTTGCGCTATCGAGGCTCCGAGATCGAACGCACGGGACGAAGCCTCTCTCTGAGGGTCCGGGCTGAGGGACGCAACTGGGAGAGCATGGCTCGAGGGCG
>JAQCND010000427.1 GCA_028274765.1 Bradymonadaceae bacterium | reverse complement strand
CATCAGCAGTGCCAGTGTGCCCAGGCCGATGACGATGGCGACACACCAGTCGACCCAGTCGAGCGAATGGGGCGTCCAGTCGTCTGGAGAAGCATCTGACATGGAGGTGGACAATCAGCGGAAATCGCCCGAGGGCTCGTGCGCCCTCCCGGAGTTGGCAACGATCATCGGACCATGCCGAAGGGCGCAACAACAGCTAGGTCGTGAAACGAGCTCGACTCTCGAATGCCTCCCTCCGCAGGGACGTCTCCGAGGCGAACGCGCTCACATGCATGTGGCCGGAGGAATGTGGCACAGTCGTCCGCCTCAATCAACAAATGCCTCAGTCGGTGTCGTCGTTGACCTGGCTCTCGAGACGGTCCAGCAGCTTCTCGGCTTCCCAATCTTCCAAAAAAAAAGCCCCCTCTCGGGGGCATGTCGGGTCGGCGAGCACCGCGGGCGGCGCTCGCCGACCCGACATCGAGACGGAGACTCGATGTGAGGCGGAGATGTTATCCCGCCTGCGTGGCCGGCTCCTCGTCTTCGTCGGATTTGCGCTCTTCGAGCTTGCGTTCGCGCACCGATTGACGCGTTCGGTTGGTTTCGTCGTGCATGAAGGGCTCGGGATCGCGGATGATGCCGCGATCGTAAGCCGCGTCGACGAGTTCCTGACGCATCAGTTTGCGTCCGCGGAACAGGCGACTCATGACGGTGCCGACCGGACAATCGAGAATGTAGGCGATCTCCTTGTAGGAGAAGTCGTTGAGGTCGGCGAGGATGACGACTCGCCGAAACTCCTCGGGGAGCGCCTCGAGAGACCGTCGGAGGTCGTTGCTAAACGTCCGGTCCATCGTCTCGCGCTCGGGACTCTCGTAGTAGTCGGTGTTCTCCCGGTTGAAGAAGTTCTGCTCGACCGGTTTCGTGTCGTCGGAATTGAGGATTTCGCGCTCGCGCTTCTTGCGGCGGTAGCGGTTGATAAACGTGTTGCGGAGGATGGTAAAGAGCCAGGCTCGGCAGTTCGTTCCCGTCTCGAACCGGTCCCAGTTGTCGTAGGCCTTGACGAAGGTCTCCTGAACTAAGTCTTCCGCGTCTTTTTCGTTTTTCGTGTATTGAAGAGCCTTGGCGTAGAGTTCATTGAGGTGACCCATGGCGGATTCTTCAAATGCCGCCATCTTCGATTCATCCTCGTCCGAACGATTGAACTCGTTGAGACTAATCATACTCATAGTGCGCCTCCGTCGTGTGTGAGGAAGGCACGGAATGCGTTCGACCTCGATTCCGCGCCGGGGACCGATCTCGCCATGCCTTTCGGCTGCCCGAGGGTGTCGGGCTCACCGACCCTTTCGTCGGCTCTCTCGGACCACGAGGGCGTCGAGAGCAGGTCGAGATGTCGGATGTGCGAGCCGATCGCGAGTCATCATGGGCCTCTTCGTCCGAGGGCAAATATGGGGTCGAATACTCATCACGGACCGTGAGGCCTCGAGCGGAACGCCCCGGGATCGTGACGAACTCGAGAGAGCTCGTTCGACCCTCTGGGCCGCCCCACTAATTTAGAAGCATTTTAAACTAGAAAGTTTCGTTCTATCTGAAAAAATCCGCCTTCGATTCCGTTTTCCCTCCGCCAAGAGAGCGACGGGCACGTTACGTCGAAAGGCGGCGAGCCACTGCAACACCGGGAACAGGACATCTGGTCCACTTCCCTCGGTTCAC
This sequence comes from Bradymonadaceae bacterium, assembly GCA_028274765.1. GTDB lineage: Bacteria > Myxococcota_A > Bradymonadia > Bradymonadales > Bradymonadaceae > CAJXPB01. The sequence continues at coordinate 4,389 of JAQCND010000427.1, read as the reverse complement.
CTATCGAAACTAGGCAGATTGTACCTCACGTAAAGGGTTGCGAGGTCATTTCGTGCCGCAGGCCGACATTGTCGGCCCCGGTCGATAGCCTCTCGACACCGTCACCTCGTCTACGTGGCTCCTGCTTTGAGCCACTGTTGATAATGGTACCAAAACCCAAACCGCGTCTAAAATGAAAGTCGAAGAAGATATACGTCTGTGCGCTCTGGGTCTGCTCGGATACCGTAGGATACGCCGTGGCACGACGTTTGCGGTCGACCGACTCGATGTTCGGCCGGCGGGGCCGCCGGCGCTCCCAACCCCACGTCGTCGAGATCCCACGGATCTGAGTCACACCCGTGCGCTCTCGCTGATGTCAACCAGCGATCGAGTCGACTGGCGCGAGGTGTGTCATGGCGCTCGAGCAGCTCGCTGGCAACCTTCGGATCATCATCGTTAGCGGGCTCCATGCTGGAGCGAGGCCATCGACGTCCATCCCGACTCGTCATCTGCAGCTCGCAAGTCGTCGAGGTCGTACACATCTCTCGGTTTCGTGAAAATAATCTCTAGTCGGACGAGACCCGAACGAGGACAAGACGAGCCGGCACGGAGATGGATGACGAGCGATAAATGATCGTGTCACGACTCAACATGTGGTCGAGGCGGGGGGATCGTCCCGCGGACGCGCCTTGCAGGCGCCGGGGCGCGCTTGTTAGAGAGACATGTGAATCGAGGTTTCTCGCGCCCCAAACTGCCTCCGAACATCCGGGAGTTTTGCTCATGGCAGAATCTTCAGATATCAAGCCGATCAACATCGAAGACGAGATTCGACACTCGTATCTCGACTACGCGATGAGTGTCATCATCGGGCGAGCGTTGCCCGATGTCCGAGATGGTCTCAAACCGGTGCATCGGCGCATCCTCTATGCCCAACACGAGCTCGGCAACCGCTGGGACTCGTCGTACAAGAAGTCGGCGCGCATCGTCGGAGACGTCATCGGTAAGTACCATCCCCACGGCGACCAGGCGGTCTACGATGCGCTGGTGCGCATGGCACAGGACTTCAACATGCGGGAGCCGCTCGTCGACGGTCAGGGCAACTTCGGAAGCCTCGATGGCGATCCGGCGGCGGCCATGCGCTACACCGAGGTGCGCATGGCGAACATTGCCCAGGAATTGCTGGCGGACATCGACAAGGAGACGGTCGACTGGACGGCCAACTACGACGACACGCTCGAAGAGCCCGAGGTGCTCCCGACTCGTGTCCCCAATCTGCTGGTCAACGGCTCGTCGGGAATCGCGGTGGGAATGTCGACCAACATTCCTCCCCACAACCTCAAGGAAGTCATCGACGCGACGGTGCACCTCATCGACAACCCCGAGGCGAGCATCGAAGACCTGATGAAGCACGTGCCCGGCCCGGACTTTCCGACGGCGGGTCAGATCTACGGGGGCGATGGCATCCGTGAGGCCTACAAGACGGGGCACGGCATCATTCAGATGCGCGCCCAGGTCGAGATCGAGGAGCACGAGTCGGGGACGTCGTCGCTGATCGTCCGCGAGCTTCCGTTCCAGGTGAACAAGTCGCGTCTGATCGAAAAGATCGCCGACCTCGTCAACGAGGACGAGATCGAGGGGGTTACGGATCTTCGCGACGAGTCCGACCGCCACGGGATGCGGATTGTCATCAAACTCCGGCGCGACGTCATCCCGGAGGTCGTCCTCAACAACCTCTACAAGGCGACCCAGCTCCAGTCGTCCTTCGGCATCATCCTGTTGGCGATCGTCCACGGCCAGCCGAAGGTGATGACGCTCAAGGAGATCCTCGAGCACTTCGTCGACTTCCGACGCGACGTCACGACCCGTCGAACGATTCACGAGCTCGAGAAAGCCGAGGACCGCGCTCACATCCTCCGTGGGCTGAAGACGGCCCTCGATCACCTCGACGACGTCATCGAGCTGATTCGCGACAGCGATTCGCCGAGCGAGGCGCGCGGCGATCTGATGGCGATGTACGATTTCAGCGAGCGTCAGGCCGACGCCATCCTGGAGCTGCGGCTCCAGAAGCTGACGGGCCTAGAGCGCGACAATATTCTCGGCGAGCTCGAGGAGGTCGAGGCGGACATCGACTACTACCAGTCGATTCTCAACGACGAGGACAAGCTCCTCGAAGTCATCAAACAGGAACTCCGCGAGGTCCGCAACAACTACGGCGGTCCGCGCAAGACCGAGATCGAATACGATGTCTCGGAGATCGAGATCGAGGATCTGATCGCCGAAGAGGACATGGTGGTCACGCTGACCCACCAAGATTACATCAAGCGCACGCCGGTTGCGGCGTACCGCTCGCAGAATCGGGGGGGGCGAGGTCGACGCGGCATGAAGACCAAAGACGACGATTTCGTCGAAGATCTCTTCGTCGCCTCGACCCATACGAACATCCTGATGTTCACGTCCAAGGGCGACGTCTACATGCTGCGGACCCACCAGCTCCCCGAGGGATCGCCGACCGCCCAGGGGCAAGCTGCCGTCAACCTCATCTCGATCGATCAGGACGAAAAGGTCTTGAGCGTCTTGCCGATCGATGACTTCGCCGACGATAAGCATCTCGTGATGGCGACGCGCGAGGGCCGCATCAAGCGGACGGAGCTGACCGAATATGAAAATGTCCATTCCGGCGGTATCATCGCGCTGGATCTCCGCGAGGACGACGAGTTGATCGACGTCAAACTGACGTCGGGCCACGATCACGTCCTGCTGACCAGTCGCATGGGGCACTCTATCCGATTCCCCGAGACCAACGCTCGTGCCATCGGGCGGACCGCCCTCGGCGTGATCGGCATGGATCTCGAAGACGGCGATCACGTCATCAGTCTCGGCGTCATTCCCGAGGAGGAGGCTCAGGCCCAAGATCCCGAGCTCGACGTCCTGACGCTGACCGACAACGGATACGGCAAGCGGACCAGCATCGGCGAGTATCGCTCTCAGTCCCGGGCGGGCAAAGGGCTGATCACCATCAAGGTCAACGAGCGCAACGGCCCCGTCGTCGACTCTCGACTGGTCCGAGATGGCCAGGAGGTCATGATCGTCACCGATCAGGGACAGTTGATTCGCGTACCGGCCGACGACATCTCGAATTACGGTCGGAACACCCAGGGCGTCATCATCATGGAGACCGACGGCGACGAGAGGGTCGCGAGTATGGCCTGTATCGACGTCGGCGACGAGCCGGCCGACGACGAAGACGTCTCGGACGACGGTGAAACGGGCGCCTCGGACCCACGCGAGTCCGAGGCCATTCCGGAGGCGGATGCCGACTCGAGTTCGGATGAGACGGGCGAATCTCCGGGATCGTGACACCGTCAAAACAGGCGGTTCAGACGTATTGACGCACCCATAACCCTGTGTTAGGCGACTCGAGCGCCGGCCGACCCGGAGAGTCATGAGACTCCACGTGCTACATGCGAGCGGAGTCGTTCTCTCGAGATGAGGAGCATCGCATGCCCCCTGACGACGGTCCAGCACACGAGGGGGGCGATGCCGAGTCGTCATCGGAACAGCACGAGCACGACGATTCACGCTCCAAGTGGATGTACGGAGCCGTCTTCGTCGGGCTCGGCGCCGAGTTCGTCGGCATCACCATCGGCGGTCTCTTTCTCGGATACGCCATCGATACGTATCTGGAGACGACCCCCGTCGCCATCGTGATATGCTTCGTATTGTCACTCGCTGCGGTGGCGCTCCACATCTACAGGATGTTGGACTTGACCTGACGCTCCCGACCTAGGTGACTCCCGTGACCGATATGTCCCTCGGAGAAGGCGATTTTGTCGGCGGGATGATCCGCAAGACGCTCGGCCTGGGAGCTGTCGCGGCCTTCCTGGGGGCATGCCTCCACTCCTGGTGGATGGCACTCTCCATCGGATCCGGTGGTGGGGTGAGTGCCGGCAACCTGGCAGTCGCTCGCCTGGTCGCCGAGCGGCTCAAAGACATGGCCCGAGAGGATGGCAAAGAGCAAGCCAGCCAGACGCGCTGGGCCATTCTGCTGGGGGCCAAGACGTGTATATTGATGGCGATCGCGGCCTTCGCCGTGCTCGTCGTCGGCCTCGACCCGTTTGGATTCATCGGAGGATACAGTCTCTTTTTGGTGGCCCTCGGCTGGCAAACGATCGAGTGGAACCTCGAGGGCTGACACAGTTTCCGCATGAGCGTTCGACACGCGACGAGTTATGGCTAGTCAAACTGTCTTCGATTACGCAGTTCACGCGCTCGAGCCCGACAAAGGCTGGAGCTCATGGTTCGGCTCGCCCCTCCTGCAGGGGTCGGGCGACCCCAACAAGGCCTAACTGTTAGCCAAGGGGGTCGCCGTGGGGGTCACGCTGCTGCTGGCGTTTATGGCCAAGCGAGGCT
>JAQCND010000424.1 GCA_028274765.1 Bradymonadaceae bacterium | reverse complement strand
TCGTCGCGTTCCAGCACCTGGGGAATTTCCTCCTCGAGTTGATTCTGGATCAGATCGGCCTCGTGGCGCAGCGCCATGATGGCGGTGATGACGACGAAAATCAGGAAGGGAAGCTGGAGGACGGCCACGGCGAGCGGAGCCGAGACCAGCAACATGTCGAGGGGATCGGTCGCCGAGGAGGGGTCGATAAAAAATCCGGCGAACGTGTTCCACAAGAAGTGGGTGAACATGGCGGCGAGCAGACCGAGCGGCGGCCAGATCCAGCGCCACGTCCCCGAGCGCAGCACGCGAAAGAGGCCGAGCGCCCCGCCCGTGAGAGCGGTAAACGTGGCGTGCGTGCCGAGCCCGCTCAAGATCCCTCGAATCCAGAACGTCGTCATCACGCCGGGGACGCCCTTTTCGGCCCCGATTTTGAGGTAGTAGCCGAAATTCTCGTAGGTGGCGAAGCCGAGTCCCGCGATGGCCCCGTAGATGATGCCGTCGAGGACGTTGTCGAAGTGTTTGGGAAAGGCGACGAAGACGGTGGCGACGGCGAGCCCCTTGGTGATCTCCTCGACGATGGGGGCGCTGAGGCTGGCCATCGCGAATGTCCCCATCGTCGCGCCGACGATCGTGTTCGGGAGGACGGAGGCCGAGGTCGCCAGGAATGCGCCCCAGATGAACGTGGCAGCCAGCAGATAGTAGGGTTCTTTTTCGTTGCGGTCGAGCCAGAAGACGATGGCCGTGTAGGGGACGGCGACGACGAGCGCCGCCACGATCGAGAGGACACCGACGAGCGGATGCTCGGCGATCATGACGAGCTGGCCGAGGCTCGACAGCAGAAAGCCGAAGGCGGCGACCGTCACCAGCCCGAGGACTGCGCATCCACACCCGGCCATCAGCATCTGGCGTTCGTTGTCGTCGGGCGTGGAGATACTCGCCAGTGCCCGGGTGCGTCGGCCGTCGAGCTCGCTTTCGTCGAGATCGTTCGGATCTACACCGCCCATCGAAAGGCCTCCATCGTCTGACTCTCGTCGAACTCGTGGGTTGTGTCCGTAGCCTCGCGAAAGGCGCTGTCGTCGACGACGACGGGGTATTTGACGTGGCTGACGGCGCCCTTGGGCAGTTTCGGCATCCCGAAGCGCCCGAGCACCGTATGGAAGAGTCGTTCTGGCACGGGGATGCGGGTGCGGCCGGTTTTCTGGACGAGAAGCGAGAGCGGTACGGGTTGGGGACCGGCGACGTTGTAGACGCCGCGGAGGTCGTGGTCGAGGGCGGCACACACCGCCCGGGCGGCATCACGCTCGTGCATGAACTGATAGAGAGGATCGAAGCCCATCACGGTTGGGACGCGCGGACCCTCGAGGAAGTTGGCGAGCGTCCCGCGCCGAGAAGGACCGAGCGTATAGCAGATGCGGAGCACACAGGTCTGGATCTCCGGCCAGCGCCACAGAGCCGACCCCGCGAACAGATCGGCGCCGACGAGATCGGCGAGCTCGGGAAACGTCGAGACGGCCAGCGGGGGCTCGTCTTCGGTGTAATAGAGCGGAGCGTCGGAGGCGGCGCCGTAGACGGTGTGGCGCCCGACGAAGACGGCCTGCTCGACGCCGTACTCGTGGCAGTGTTCGAAGACGGCGCGCGTCCCCCGGAGGTTGATGCGAGATCGCTCCTCGGACCCCGTCGTAAAGTGAGTGACCGTCGCCATGTGGATGAGGGCATCGGGGCGCCGGGAGCGAAAGACGTCCTCGGCGGGGCGCTTGCGGATGTCTTCGCGGAACGTCTCGACGCCCGGAGGCGCATCGGGCCAGGGGCGGCGGTCGATGCCGAGGACATCGTGGCCTGCTTCGAGTAGAATCTCGGCGACGGTCCGCCCGAGTTTGCCGGAGATACCCGTGATCAGAACGCGCATGGTTGGGACTGTCTCATGAGTCGGAGAGGTTGGCTCGCGTCGCGCCGTCGCCATCGATGGTACGCTGGCGCCGTTCGGCTCGCCCTCGCTCGATGAGGGCGGCGATCTGTTCTTTGACCTGGTCGATGTAGTGCTGGATCGTCTCGTCGGCTTCCGAGCCATCGCCCTCGAAGTGCATCGGCTCACCGTAGTAGAGGTCGCACTTCACGGGGAGCGGCACGGGGAGCAGATAGGGAGGGATCGGCACGTAGGGCGCCCCGAGCCATCGCCCGAGGCGCTCGAGACGCATGACGGTCGGCAGGGCTTCACCGCCGCCGAGAAACGCAAAGGGGACGATGGGGGCGTCGGCCTCCAGGGCCAGGCGCATGAATCCAGTGCCGAAGTCGACGAGGTCGTAGCGCTCGCGATAGAGCTTGGCCGTCCCCTCGGCTCCCTCCGGAAAGACCATCAACATGCGGTCGTCTTTGAGCAGACGAATGGCGTGTTCGGGGAGACCGGTGACCTGCCCGACGCGATTGAACCAGTTCGAGACAACGGGCCACGAACCGACGAACTTGTCGACCATGCCGTGGACGAGTCGCGGCGGTTCCAGCTCGAAGAACATCGACGACAGGACCATCGCCCCGTCGACGGGAATGCCGCCGGAGTGGTTGCCGACCAGCATGGCCCGGTCGTGGTCGGGGACGTGTTCGACCCCGTGAGTCTCGACCCGGAAATATGTTTTGTAAAAAGGTCGGAGAAACGACAGAAAGGTACTGACGTGTTCGACCGAGACGCCGTACGGGTCGAGCCCGTAGCGGTTGAAAGGCAATTCCAGTCGTTCGACTCGTTCGAAGACCTCGGGATGCGACCACATGTATGTGTCCCGTCGACAACTGACATTCGCGATGGTGGATAGCACACGGGAGATCCGACGCCGTCCGTCAGGGTTGACTCGACGCATATCGCACGAATACGCCATCCGAGTCGACATCGAGCTGGAGGCGGTGACGCGACGTCATCCAGACATCGGTCGGAGTCTCGAGCGGAACCTGTCGTGTCCATCCCGAGGGCAGCTGTTCGTTCAGGGCGGTCGGATCGATCGAGAGCGCCAGTATCGTATCGGGGTGCTCACCGACGTTGCCCTCCAGCAGGACGGAGAGTTCCTCGCGCATGCCGGCGCCCGCCGACAATCCGATCACGTCGTCTTGCACGGCGACATGGGGCGCTCGAATAAAGGAGAGACGCTTGTCGAGTGCCCTCAGGCGCATCGGAGGCCCGGGCGATTCGGGATTCAATTGGTCGAGTCCGGGGATGAAGAGGTTGAGCTGTTGAATCATCGTGGGGGCATCCTCGGCACGAGCGACCAGGAGAGCTCGCAGACTCTCGGGACGTCGAATCGAGCCCCCGAACTGCATCTCCTGGACGACGAGCCCCACGCCTCGCAGGATGCGTCCCCATCCGGGGATCGAGGAGGCTCCCGTCTCGAGGCGTCGCGTCCAGCGGTTGAGTGGCTGGAACGTCCCACAGCGATACGGGCTCGAGAAGACGTCGTCGGCCCAGTCGCCGACCAACTTCGAGACCTCTCGCATCTGCATCCCCGCGCCGAGCGCGAGCGTCGACGCCTCGAAGGCCTTCGATCCCATGCCCGGGATGTCACCGCTGACGTCGGCGATGCGTGTCATGCGCTCGTGGTCGACCTCCAGCCCGGCCTTGATCGCGAAGTTCGTCTCGCTCCACGCCTCGACGCCCATGACGGCCCGGGGGACGGCCCGGGCGATGGATTCAGCTTCGTTGCGGCAGGCCTGGGAGATGTCTCCGTTCGAGTCGGGGCCGAGCTCCAGGGCCTCCCAGACGGCACCACCGGGCTCGGAGGGCGATTCGACGCCCGAAGCATTCCGGACGAGTCCGGCAATATCGACGTAGCCGACGCCCTGGCGAGTGACGTCGTGGCTCGAGCGGATCTCGGCGAGGCGAGTCGTCTCGGCGAGGCTCGAGTCGGGCGAGGAGGTGCCGACGAGGTGGGCGAGCACGGGACGCCTAGCCGCCGGCGGCGCAACCGACACGAAAAGTGCGCCGTCTCGAAGGGCGAGGACGGTGAGTGCATCGTCCTGTCGATAGATGCGGTAGTGAGTCCCCTGGCGTGTGCCCTTGTCGATGTCCCCGAGATCGCCCTGAGACTCGAGGCGATCGAGTGTCTTTTGAAAAGCAGAAGGAGAGCCGAGTTCCAGTTTGTAGACGGGGACGGGCCCGAGACCGTACATGGCGAATCGAGGGCGTGCGGCCAGCCCGAGCGTCTCGAGAGACGCCCCCTGCTGGAGGGCCATGTGGAGTTCTTGAAGGATGGGCGGCAACAGACCGGCCGACTCCATCCAACCCGCCACGCGAATGTAGCGTTTCATCCCGTCATCGCCGGAGCTCCCCCACTCGCCGGGAGCGGGTTCGAGTCCGGCAAAGACGAAGGACGTCTCGGCGGGGATGTCCGCAAAGAAGGGGGCGAGTGTCTGGGACGAGGCTCGAACATCGGCGTCTTCGCCCCCTGACATGGTGGCACATCCCGTTCCCGTCGAGAGGCCGACCCCCGCGACGAGCACGAAGACGAGAGCGGTGAGCCGCTTGAGGTGGTGCGTCATCGATGTATCCCAGCGTGGGAGGGGTGAGGCCGAGACCGACGATCATTCCGGGTCGGCACAGCAGCGAAAGCCAATCGTGCGAGCCGACGAGCCGGGTTCTTTGGGCGAAGCGTAGTCACAGGAGGCGACGTCGGGGCCGCTATCGAATCCGCCGCCCGCGATTTTCTGTTCTTTAACCCATTCGTGGACGTTCCCCGTCATGTCGTAAGCACCGGTCCAGCTTCGGCAAGTGTCGAATTGGCCCGTCGGGGCCAACTCGCGGGCGAATCCCATTTCGTTTTGCGTATTGCATTTCTTGGCATTCCATTCGGACCCGTAGGGATATGTCTGGAATCCGCAGGCTCGTTTCCATTCGGCGAGCTTGCAGAGCCGCTTGCCCTCTTCGTCGCACGTCGACTGGGCCTGAAACCAGGTCGCCTGCACCATCGGCTGGCGACCCTGTCCGGGGTGTTCGAACTGATCGATGCAGTAGTTGTCGCCCGAATCGCGCTCGACGAGGACCATGTCGTCCGGACAGTCCGTCTTCTCCTCGGTCGCGGCTCGTCCGCCCTGAGATCCCCGCCGGGCAGCTGCGCCCGTCCCCCGGTTGCCACTCGAGCCGGTGGCACTGGCCCGTCGGTCGCCGTCCGCCTGGTCGTCTTGGTCCTCCTGGTCCTCCTCGAGTTCTTCGGCCCGCGTCTCGGCCTCGCCGCGGGCCGCCTTCACGGCGTCGGCTCGGTGGGCCCGGCTCGTCGAGAGGGCGGTCACCCATTCTGGGCTCGGCCCCTTGTCGTCGACCTCGTCCCTCGCCCCCGCGTCATCGGCATCCGATGCGGAGGCATCGACCGAGGTTTCCTCGATGGCGATCGTCTTGTCCTGGCCTTCGTCGCCCTCGCCCGAGATGAAGCTCGCGAGCCCGGCCACCAGCGTCAATACCACGAAGACCAGCCCGGCGGCGATGATTTTGGCGTTCGAACTCGACGAATCGTCGCGCTGAGACGGCGAGGCATTCGGGGGACGGTCGGTGGGCGTGGCTTCGGCGGCCGTCTCGGGGGTCGCCCGACGGCGGTCGGTCGATGTGGTGGGTTCGCCAGAGGGTTCCTCCGGCATCGAGGCATCGTCGAGCTCCGATCCCTCGGAGTTGTCGCCCGGGTCGTCGGCCCCCGGTTCATCGGGGGGAGCCTCCCCCTCCACAGGCGTCTGCGAGCTCGGCTCGTCGGGCGCATCGAAATCGGGATCGGGGAGTGAAATGTCCTCCTGACCGCCCTCCTGATCCGGAAAGACCTCGGGGTTGAATTCCGGAGATTGTTCCTCGTCGTCGCGAGCATACTCCTCGGTGGCGACTTCGTCTTCGGGGAGCGGCGGCGAACCGTCTCGTTCGTACTCTTCGGTCGCAGGAGCCTGCTCGGGAATGGGGTCCGCTTCCTCTCGCTCGTGTTCCTCCGTCGGAGGCGCCTGATCGGGGATGGAGCTCGATCCTTCTCGTGTGGGCTCCTCAGTTGGAGACGGTTGACCGGGCATCTCGTCGACGGGCCCCTCGGCCGGCGGAGGAGGCGAGGCGTCGGGCTCGTCATCGGGCGGATCGGGAATCGGGGCCTCGTCTCGCGGAACAACGGCCGTCTGTTCGTCGGGTCCCGCCCGATCGTCCGCTTCATCCGGCGTGATGGCCGGGATGGAGGCGTTCATCGAGGCGGTCGAGTCGAGGAGCTGCCCCGTGTCGACGAGCGTCACGAAGTCCTCGCTCAATGCCTCGACGCTGGGATACCGTTCTTCGGGAGACTCAGCGGTCGCCCGCGAGCAGAGTTCGTCGACGGCCTCGTCTTCCGAGGCGTCGCACTCGACGGCGCCGGGTTCGTATTCGGGGCCGAAGAGCATCTTCCCGACGATCAGTCCCATGCTGTAGACGTCGCAGCGGAGATCGACGTCTCGCTCGGGGGCTTCGTGGCATTCGGGCGCCAGATAGGGACTGTCGCCGGCGCGCTCCAGCACGATGTCCGGGGGGAAGGCCCCCCAGAGATATCCATCCGTGATTTTGACGAGATCGGGGAGGATGAAGATGTCGTCGGGATTGAGGAAACCGACGGGGTGCTCGCGCCCGATGTGCTGGAGTGCCAGTGTGATCTGGCCGACGATGGGCTCGACCTCCTCGAGCGTAAACCGTTCTCCCTTGTCCTCGCGCATCTCCAGGACTTTACTCAGGGTCAAGCCCTCGAGGTACTGCATCGAGACCCAGGGCTGTTCGCCGGCCACGCCGCTGTCGTGAACACGGACGACATTCTCCTGGGTCATCGACCGAGCCGACTCGGTCGCCCGGATGAACGACTCGCGTTCCGGCGGCGTCCGGATGAGGTCTCGATCGAAGAGCTTCAGTGCGACGGCGGTCTCGACGAGCTGATCGTGCGCCCGATAGACTTCCCCAAACCGGCCGTCCCCAACGTACTCCTCGATGTCGAAGCGATCCGCGACGATGTCGCCCGGCGTATGCGTCTGAGACTCCGCATCGATGGCCTTCAGCTCTCGGCTCATCTTGCGAAGCCCCTCGGACTTGTCCTCCAGACTATCGGTGGAGGGAGCGAGCTCCGCCCCGCAATTGGGACAGGTTGCTTCGTCCGACGACACCGGATTTCCGCACTTGCGACAAACCACCTTCGAAGCTCCTTCCGATAGGTTCGAGTGGCGCGACGCGGTCGATACCGACGGGGGTTCGAGTGTCTTCGAACGGTCGCACAACATTGCGATTCATCTCTCGACGGAGACGACGTGAGCGTCTACCCCGTCGAAGTGTGTGAGCACACGATGGGAGGTGCGACGCGCTGCGTCGACGCAGGTCAGCGACACCGAATCTCCGCCGGAACCGTTTGCTTAGCAAATCACCCCGAGCCGCGCAACAGGGGTCGAGGCACGTCCGATCGGATACCGTGGGATACGCCGTGGCACGACGTTTGTGGTCGGCCGACTCGATGATGGGCCGGCGAGGCCGCCGGCGCTCCCAACCACGCGTCGTCGAGCTCCCACGGACCTGAGTCACACCTTCAAGGTACGTCCGATCGGAGCACGAGTGCGTACGGCTCGCTCCGAGGGATGCGTTCAATCGATCTGTTTGGGAGGAAGCGCCATCCCCTCGGGGAGCGAATCCGAATCGTCCTCGCTGGACTCGTCAGGGTCGCCACCGGAGGTCTCATCGGGCTCTGCACGGGATTCCGAGTCGGATGGGGGCGCCTCGCGAGAGGGGGAGGGGGCAGATGGGGAGGCAGCCGCACCGGGGTCGGCGGTTTCGTTCGGTTCAGCGGATGTCGGATCGTCGTTGGCGTGTTCGGAGTACTTCGACGGCCGATCGGGGTCGGAGTCAGCCGTCGAATCGCCCTTCTCGTCGCCGGACTCGGCCGCGACCATGTCCTCTCGGGGGGGCGTCGGCTCGTCGTCGGAGGGGCTCTCGGATTCGCGATCGGAGGGGGGCGAGTTCGCCTGCGCCTGATCCGAGGCGTCGTCTCGGGAGGCGGCCAATCCGGTCGAGGCCTCTTCTGTGGAGTCTGACGCCCCGGCTGCCGCTTCCGAGCGGGAGGATGGCGAATCACTCGAGGGGGCGGCTGACGACGTGGAGAGCGAGGCGATCGAGGGCGGCCCCATCGCCCAGATGACGATGCCCATGCTGAAGAGACCGGCCAGCGTCAGGCCCACCCACCGGACGCGGTCTCGATCGTCTGCTTCGAAATCGATGGGGACGGGGCGCCGCTCGGATCGTCCAAGCGAGCCGATCTCGGGTTCGCGTCGTGCGCCGTCTCGAGGCACCTCAGCTCCGTCGAACGCGTCGTCTCGATGGTCCGAGAGCGGTTCGGGACCGCGATCGTCTCCCGAGGAGGTCCTGCCCTCGACGGTAGGCGCGTCCAGCTCGACCGAACTCGAGGACGCCCCCGACGCCGAGGACTCGACGGTATCGAGCGCTTCGGCCAGGGCCTCGGCCGACTCGTATCGAGCCTCGGGCTCTTTGTTGAGGCAGTTGAGGACGATCGATTCGAGCGCCGAGGGGATCTCCGAGGTATCGGCCACTGCCGACAATGAGGGTGGCGACTCGTTGACCTGCTTGTTCAACAAGACGAACTGGCTCTCGCCCTCGAACGGAAGTGTTCCGGTGAGGGCATAAAACATGATGATCCCGAGCGCATACAGATCCGAGCGAGGATCGACCTCCGAGCCACTCGCCTGCTCGGGGGACATGAACTCCGGCGTGCCGAAGACCGCTCCCGTCTCGGTCAGAGGCGCGCGATCCTCGTCGACGACCTTGGCGATGCCGAAATCGAGCACTTTGACCGTGTATCGCCCGCCGCCCCCCGGCACCAGCATGAGATTCTCCGGTTTGAGATCGCGGTGGATGATGCCCCGTCGATGGGCGGCCGTGAGCACTTCACAACACTGTGTGGCGATCGAGACGACCTGGGCCGGCGACAGCCCACCTCGCTGGCGCACGGCATCGGTCAGCGACTTCCCCTCGACGTACTCAGTCATGATGTAGAGCGCGCCGTCCTCGTGCTGCCCGTAATCGAGCAACGTCACAGCGTTGGGATGGTTGATCTGACCGTACGAGCGGGCCTCGTTGAGAAACCGCATCACCAGCGTTTCGTTGGCCGTATAGTCACGGCTCAAGAACTTGACCGCCACCTGCTGGCCGAGCGAGGGATCTTCTCCGAGATAGACCTCGCCCATCCCTCCTTCGCCAATTTTCCCGACGATCTCATAGCCATCGCCGATCGTCACGCCGACGTAGGAATCTTGAATGGGACGAATCGGCACGAGTGCTCCCCCACACTCCGGACATCGCTCCCCTCGGCCGCTCGAGGTCATGCAGTGTTTGCAGATACAGACGACCTCGCTGGTCGCATGCTCCGATGGCGTCGACTGGGACGAAGACGACTCGTGTTGCTCGAGGCCGCCCCCGTATATGGCGGCCGTATCCCCTTGAATGTCGCTCTCAGCCTGATCGTCCACGATCGCGTCCCGATGTTGAGAACCTCCTTTCGACGACGCATCCATTGTGGCATCGCACACGTGATTTGCAAATATATGACAGCGTCGCAGATAGGGCGATCGCATTAGAAGTATAGACGACACGACGAGACGAGTCTCCCCCGTTTGAGCATACGCCTTATCGCCGAGCGATTCCTTATGGGGAGGCGCGAGGCGACGACGAGGGAGAACGTGTTCACATGCGATCGCCCTGAGATGTCTTGTCGATCGGGTTTGTTGATATCTGAAATGAACTTAAAATACGATGCGTGCGTACTGGAAATCGACAAAAATCTTATTTTGATTGCGGTCAATATATCATGTCGAAGCACTTCCAGGACATCGGCGAATACCTCGAGTTCCTCGCCTACGAGATCAAGGACATCGGCGACGACGGCAAGGAGGCGTATCTAGCCGAACACGACGATCAACCTTCGTTTTTCTTCAGCGACCAGATCGGGGGAGTCCTCTTGACGTGTCCTTTTCCGGTTGGTCCCGAAGACGAAGAATTTCGGTCGGCTATCTCCGAACCGTTGAACGCGCTCAACGAGGGGGCCCTCGTCAGTCGCTTTTACGCCAAAGACGACGGGAAAATCATGCAAGAAGCATGGTGGCCCGACTTTTACGAGCGCAAGCTGTTCGGCACGTTCATGGAGCGCTGGCAGGACGACAACGACAAACTCCAAGACATGCTCGAACAGCTCGCCGAATTTCTCGAGGGCTGAGCGAACTCGTACGCACAGGCCGTCACGATCTCGGGGGCGCTCCCCCCTCCCATGTAGAGGCAAGGGCAATCGCGCGGGGACTCACTGCGGCGGGCGTGAGCCGGCTGGGAGGCGGTGCTCCGGAGCCAAGCCCCCAAATAGACTCGATATGAGTTCGCAGTGATCCTGTACTTCTATGAAGTGAGCATCCCTGCTGGCAGGGTGCTTCAGCGATTTCCGATCGGGAGGAGCGAGGGGACTACTGACATCGCTCGATCACTTTTTCGTCACCATTGCTATCGGGATCTCGAATGATGTTCCTCTCATATCAGGGGACTTGCCCCCTTATTTGAACGCGGATGGCGATCGACCTGACGTGGGGGCGACCCTGAGCTCATTGTTCATTCTCGGGTTATGAAGTGGCTTGAGGGCATCTGGGACTATCGAGCTCCCACTCGGCGCATCATCGAGGGGCCGCCGCCTCCCGATGCGTTTCTCACTGAATCTCGATCTCCTGGAGGAATCGCTTGCGGCTCTGTTCGTCGCTCTGTCCGGAGACCGGAGCCTGGGCGCCAGGATCCGTCTGAAGTTCGATCTTTTGGGTCTTGCCGGTGCCTTCGTGTCGAGCGGTCACTTCGACCTGGGCAGACTGTTTGACGTCGAGAATGAAGGTGACGCGGTCCCCCGGTTCGGGGTTGAGGGACTTGGGAAATTCGATGCGAGCCGCCTCCGGAATGCCCGACTGGTACGGTCCCTCCTCACACTCGTAGAGACGAGCCACGATACGATCCATGCCTCTGGGAACGGTATAACTCTTTTGGACCTTGGCCGGCAGTTCGGTGCCCTTTTTGATGAGGGCCGAGAACCGCTTGTCGCCGCTGGAGGTTCGCGCCTCGAGGCAGATCTCGTGGGGAAAGTCCGTCACCATCTGAGCCTCTTCGACGAGTGCTTTCTGCTCGTCGGGGACGGCGGTGTCCGCTCTGTCGGCCTCTTCGGCGGTCGCCTGAAAGCTGGCGAAGCGTCCGGCTCCCTGCGCGACGGCCAACTGAGGATTGTAAGTGCGCGAGTGAAGCGAGACGACTCGATTCCCGAATCGCTCCTCGAGCATGTCCTGGATCATCTCGAGCTTCGAGGAGCCGCCCACGGGCAGCACCTTGACCAGATCGTCGTCCCGGAGGCCCGCCTCGGCGAGCACGTCATCGAGATTGTCGCGACACGTTCGAAGGAGATCGTCGCAGCGTTCCTCCCAGTCTTCGACTCGGAATCCTCCGAGTTTGGCGGTGATCTTTTCCCCGTCGTTGAAGCGGATCTCCTGCATCTCGACATTGAATTCCTCCCGCATGCCGGACTTTTCTTTCCAGTCGATGGCCTTCTCGCGCAGCTCCCGCAGCGTCTGTTGGCTCAATTCGAAGCGGAGATCGTCGCTATCCGGGAAATTGTGCCGTTTGAGTGAGCCGAGGATCTCGTCGAGCATGCGATTGTCCCAGTCGTGTCCCCCGATATCGGCCCCGGTTCCCCCGGAGACTTTGATGTTGCCCGTCTCCGGGACGTCGAGAAGGGCGATATCGAGTGTGCCTCCGCCGAGGTCGAACACCAGGTAGGGGCCCGCCTCGCGTTTGACGCCGGGCTCGAAGTAGGCGTAAGCGGCAGCGACCGGCTCGAAGAGCGTGTCGATCAGGTCGATGCCGGCGTATTCGATGGCCTCTTGGGTGGCATCTCGCTGGGGGACGCTGAACTCGCGCGGATGGGTCACGACCGCTCGAAAATCTCTGTCGCCCGTCTCTCGTTCGATTTGTTTGGCAATTTTGCGGAGAATCAGCGCCGAGACGTCGATGGGATCGAAGTTCTCGCCGTCGTAGTTCCAGGTCTTCGGGGGGTTGGCCCCGATGTGGCGCTTGGCGACCTCCACGAAGACGCCCTCGTCGCCCGCCTCGATCTCCTTTTGTTGGGCGTGTTGACCGACGTTGGCCCGCCATCCGGAGGTCACGGGTTCGAAAAAGGCCTGAGACGCCAGCGTCGGGTTGTTGTATCCTCCTCCGATATTCAGCACTTGAGCATCGAAACTCCCCACCTGGAGAGCCGTGGCCGCACAATAGGTCGTACCGAGGTCGATTCCGTAGACGCGTTCACTCATAACTGGCTCGTCTTGGGCATGCGAATCGTTATTTCCTGATGCGGACGATCGCCCGATCGTAAAGCGCTTCGGACCGCGTGTTGGTCTCGAGTACGGCCCGACTGATATTCTCGAACTGGTAGATGCGTTCGGGCATCTCGTAGGTGTTGGGCGTGGACCACGTCTGCCACCACGGGTCTCCGTCGGACGACGTCGAGGCGAGCCCGGTCTTCAGCTCGTAGACGACATCCGATTGCCCCGAGGGCATGCGAAGGCACTGGACCCCCGTCAAGTAGATGTGCTGCTTCGGCTCAACCGGTGACGGAGGTTTGATGGCATGGTCAGAGGGGGCCCGGGTCAACGACAACGAGAGACTCGTCTGCAGGCTCGGGGGAAGTTCGGGCTCGGACGGCTGATAGTCGAGCCCCAGATGGAGGCGAGTCGGCTGACGCCCCGAACACCGGTAGGCGATGCCCAGTCCGGGGGCGCCCCGCGTCGCGCTCCGTTGGCGCTGAAGTGAGGATTCGGAACGAGCCGACGGGGGAATCTGGATCGTGCTGAAGGTGTACGTCCCGGCGCGATACGGCGCCAGACGGATCGTCTCGATGTATCCGTCGGGCCGGGCGATGGAGGATTGCTCGAGCTGTTCGGCGATGCGGTCGGCAAACGACTGTCCCGTGTCGATGTCGCGCGAGAGGACGTACATGATCAGCCCCTTGGCGCCCTCGTAGCGATACGACGCGGTCTCGCCCTGTCGCAGCCCCGAGACTTCGGGGTCGACGTCCGACCAGCCCTCTCGTTGACGGAGCTGTTCGACGTGCTCTTCGACGTTGTCGAACATCGACTCGTCGAGTCCGCGCTCGGCATACACTCGCCCCTCGAAGGGGAGCGAGATCCCGATTGCCCAGATGCCATAGCCCGCCTTGGCGCGAGCGGTGAGCGCTCGCTTCAGGCAGTGGCTCTCGGGGCCGGACATACAGAACATGTCTCCGCCCTCTCCGTCGCCGGAACCTCCGACGTCTTCTCCGTCGCTGATCAACACGGAGACGCGGTTTTGGGCGAGCGGATCCTCTTTGTCCGATTCGGTCGGGGCGATGGCCTCGGCGACATAGGATTGCGAGGCGCTGTAGACGCTGGGCTCTCGGTATGTGGAGGGGTCCGGGCCCTCGGCGCAGTCGAGATTCGATTTCTCGACGCGGCACAGCTCCAGTGGGAGGGCATCGAGCGCCGAGAAGCTCCCGAAGACCTCCCGAATCACCGTCTCGTAGGTGGCAGGAGCCGCTCGGGGGAAGCCCTGGACCGACCCGCTGACATCCAGAAAGATGCGTCCCCCCTCTGGAAGGTCGTCGGGCTCGGTAAACGAGCGATTGCGCTCTTTTTCGGAGGCTGGGACCTTGGAATAGGAGGGCGACTGGCCCTGCTGATCTCCAGATGGACCGGATGAACCCGAGGAACCATCGTCACAGGCCCCGAGGGCGAGGAGACCGAGCGCAGCCAACCATCCCCCCAGTTGTGGCATGTCGTCGCAACTTATCATGGCATTGGCGCTTGAGATGATGGCCGATCTCGTGTCGTCGACCATCGACGAAAGATACATGTCACCCACTGTTTGGCGTGGCTCTAATTCCTCGACTCGAGCGATGTCAAACCTTCCGCGATACGTGAGGCGTCAAAGCTCCAGATATTCTCGACCCTCGTGAGCCGCTTTCAGCACATCGATGGCGGAGAGCTGATAGGAATCGGGCTCCGAGTCTCCGGCGACTCGGCCGCTGACCACGACGTCGAGGTGCACCGAAGCCCCTCGATGATCGGCCGACGTGACGTAGCGATACGTGTCGCCATGTCGCACGACGAAGCTCCAGCGCACGTTGCCATCGGCATCTTTCAGGACGATCTGCCCCGATTGAGTATCGACGTCGAGGAGTCGCTGAGGCTGAATGGCCCGATCGTCGCGCATGGGAAAGAACGACCATCCGTGTTGACCGGCCAACGACATGTGGGGGTCGGGTTCGCAACTCTGATCCGAGTCGACGACGCCGACGGGGTCTCCGTACTGTGTCATGGAATGTGGGGATGTATCGAGTCGAGGGAACTGTGTGAAATCTCCAGCGAGGCGAGTGCGCATCGAGGATGCGCCACGGGCGCCTCTCGGGGGGCGTTCATCCCCCCGATGATTCCATCCAACGGCCCTCAGATCACTTCCTTGATGCGTTCGCGCAGCCCCTTCTCGAGGAAGATTTTCAGGGGACTGTCACTGAACCATCCCTGATTGCGATCCGAGACCGTTTGATACATGGCATCTTCGCTCTCGTTTTTGAGGTAGTGATCGAAGCGATCTTCCTCGATGTCGCGGGGGAAATCGAGGAATTCCGGGTGGGACGGCACCCATCGGTATCCGGCATCGCGCTTGAGTTCAGGGCCGTGCGCCGCCTCGTAGTGAGCCCCGCGGCCCTCGACCGGATACCACCACTGGATGGGGATCTCCTCGCGCTCCTCGCCGGAGGTGCGCATGATGGTCGGCATGCCGAGCACCGTGCGAAACCGCCACGGTCGTCGTCTGTCGTTGCCGGCTCGATTTTCCGGGTCGTAATCACTGTCGTGACGTTCATCGTCGGCCAATTTGGCCTCGGAGTAGTGAATTTTTTGCCCCCCGTCACTGGAGCGAAGCACCCCTCGAGCGACGGCGTGTTTGGGTTGGACGTCTGTCGGAAGGTTCGACGACTGGATGGAGACGAAGACGTCGATCTCCCGGTCGAGAAGTTCCGACTGCTCGTCGAGAATCGACTGAGTCCGTCGCTCGAGCTCTTCAGCGAAACGGTCGATGTTATGATATATTGTCTCACCGAAGCCCCACCCGTTGCCGAGCTGGGAGAGTGCCACCGACAACCGATCGTGTCCGGGATTGCGGCGCTCGAACTGACCGTTGAAGACGGTGGCTGCGATCATGCGCGCCAAATACTCCTTCATCTGGGAGTAAAATAGTTTGATTCGGCGCTCCGCCTTGGCGCGCTGACGGCTCCGGATGAGATCGTCGCTCACGCCGTGCTTGCGGAGGTGCCGACTGATCTCGCTTTTGGATTCGCCGACGGCAAAGCAACATTTGCCTTCATCGTAGGGCTCGGGCCCGTAGAGCCCGTCGAAGAGGTGCTCGCCGGCATAGCGCACGCTGGACATGTACTCGAGCACGGCCGGTTCCTGACGATTGAACGGCGCCCAGAGCATAGCGATGTCCGTACTCCCCCCCCCGACGTCCACGGCGGCCTGGAGCTCGTAGTCGACCCGCTGGTCGTTGGCGGTCCCGAAGTTGGAGCTCCCGAGCTTGAGTGCCGCAAAAGACTCGACCTCGGGCGAACCGGACTTGACACTGAGGTCGACCCAGTCTTCGACCACAGAATCGACGTCTCGCTGTCCCTCGCGATCCGGGGGCTGTAAACTTTGATCGAGCGCTTTTTCAAACGTGCTGAGGCGGCTCGGCGGCCACGACCCTGGGTGTCCGTAATCGATGCTCACCGAGCTCGGCATCACGCCTTCCTCGCGCTCCTTTTGAGAGAGATGCTGCGCAATATGCTGGACGAAGAGAGCCTTGAGATAGGCCTGTACCAACTCCGTGCGCATCTTATCTTTGATCAAATCGTCGACCTCGGTGTCGTCTCCCCATTTGAGCTTGGCAAACTGAAAATCCTCCGGGCGATCGTCTTTGACCCATTCGATGTCACTCCCTGGAATCGTGTAGTCGATGCCGGGCACCCATTGACCGACCTGGCTGGCCTCTCCACTGCTTCCGACGCACTGCTCGCGTGGCCAGCGGCTGAGAATTTTCGTCGGAAGAAACTCGCCGATTTCTCCGAATCCCGACGTCGTCCATCTCGGGGCGTATTCGTCGGAACGATACTGCTCCTGGGCACTCTTGCCCTGCACGAGATACTCGTAACAATCCGTGACGGGGTGGACTTTTTCGTCTCCGCCCGAGCCGGCCTTATCTTCGAGGGCCACACACGTGTTGGAGGTCCCGAAGTCGAGACCGAATCGAGCGGGCGTCCCGCCGTCGGTATCGACCTCTCGGCTCGGGGCCGGCAAAAAGACGCCGCCCCATTCTCGTCCTCGACGCGTGACTTTGCGAAGCTCGATGTAATCGGGACGTCCCTCCGAGAGCTCGGCGTAGCGTTTCGTCCGCGTCTGGTCGGAAAAGCCGGGGAAGTCGACCGCCTCGGCCTCTTGAGGTTTGTCGCTTCCCTGGAGCTGACCGAACTGGATGTGCCGCTCGACGTCCTGCTCGTCGAGCCAGAAGTCCTTGGAGTCGCCCATGGCCATGGCCTCGACGATGTATTGTTGCCAGATGTCCGTCTGGATGTCGGGCCACACCGTCAGCTCGAATCCCTCGATGGCCTCCTGAGCGGGACGCTCGGTCTGGCGACCGCCCTCGCCGATCAGCGGGAGCTCGATTTGTTCGACATCCTGAGAGCCCGGGCGGTTCCGAAACGGGACGTTGGCGACGTATCGCCCCGTCGTGCGATCGAGATGCC
Organism: Bradymonadaceae bacterium; assembly: GCA_028274765.1. Taxonomy (GTDB): domain Bacteria; phylum Myxococcota_A; class Bradymonadia; order Bradymonadales; family Bradymonadaceae; genus CAJXPB01. Next base: position 10,136 of record JAQCND010000424.1, on the reverse strand, counting down.
CTCGCCATTCGTCGATGTTGTCCCGGAAGCGATCGAAGTCGACGAGCCCCAGATATTTAGCTCGCACGGGCAAATCCGGGACTTTCGGATCACCGTCTCCATGGTCGAAGACCGGGACGGCATCGAAGAGCGTATCCTCGAATTCGATCTGTTCGGCATCGCCCTCCAGCCGGAAAGGCACGTCTCGCTCGTCTCGTGTCCACTGATACACCCCCATCGGCGTGCGAATGGCACCGAGGTGTGAGAGCGTGGCTCCATCCTGATACGAGTTCCCACACACGGGACAACGGATATTCAGGAGATTCTCGGCGCCGGGCGCCTCCTCGCCGGCCACCTTGTTGCCATCGATCTCGACGTGAAGGTCGAGTGGATTGTCGTCCCAGTCGTATTCGCACGAATCGCAAATGCTGATCATCGCAATCTCCTCTGACTCTCACTCACGTGTGATGTCGTCTCGGTCGGGCCGGCTCGTTCGATTACGAGGCGCGACAGGGATCGGTGACGATCTCGAGCTCGCTGTAGTGGTCGAGTTCGACCACGCGAGGTTGGTCTGCGGTGAGCCGAGTCCCCTCGAGTGGCTCCATGAGCGCATCGTAGTCCGATGGCAGTCGAGCGAGAAACGCCTCGACGGCGGCCTCCAGAAAACGAGCCTCCTGGTTGGCTTCCTCGCCGGCCTGGTAGGCGGCGCGGAAGCGTTGAAGCGTCGCCAGTCGCTCGGAGGTATCTTGAACGTGGGATCTGTCGTCCCACCAATCCCGAACCGGCTTGCCAGCCGCAATCGGAAATGCTTCGACCCCCGTATCCAAGAGGGGTTTGCCCGACTGGTCGTAGAATCCAATATCCGGATCGTAATTGGCCCCATTGAAGGCCTTCCAGAGCGCGGTTCCGAGACGACTCAAGTCGCCGATGTCGTGTTGTTCCTGGGCCGGATCGACCGTGCCGTGTTCGACAAAGGCGGCGAGGTCTCGATCCTCGTCCGATGGTTCGAGCAGGAAGGCGCCTCCTCCCTCGACCAGCGATTCGAGCTCGGCCGCATTGGGACGGAGTTGTTGGCCGGCATTCTCAAAATACGATTCACAAATGGGCGAAAAGCACAGGGGCTGCGACTCGTCGATCGCCTCCGGAGCATAGCGGGCGACGGCGCGGACGACGTCGCTGACGCGATGGGGTTGCTCCTGGATCGCGTCGGTCAGTGGCCCGAGCGCATTCTTGAAGTGGCTCAAATGGTCGCGTTCGAAGAAATGAAAACATTCACTCTCCCCGAGTTGGGTCACGGGAGGAAGTTTCTCCGGAATCGAATGGGTCACGTAGGCCGGACATCCTTCGCCGAGATAGGGATCGTCGATGGAGGCGCCAGCCGTATCGTGAAACCAGGCGACGTTGCGACCGCTATCGTCCTGGAGTTGGCGCCGTCCATTCGTTCCGTCTTCGTCGTCGGGGGTGACGAATCGACCGGTCATCGAACGGGCGAGCCGCTTGGGAAAACCGGGAGCGTAACCGAGGAGATACGTCGAACGCCGGAGCGTCACGTTGTCCTTGTCCGGATGCGGTACTTCGAACGCAAAGGGACCGAACGAGCGAACGTCCTCGACCAGATCCACTTTGTCGCGGTCAGGGGGGCCAAGTCTGTCGATGAGCCGTTCGAAGAGTACCATCCAGGGGAACTGAACACTGCCGAGCCAGTCGCCGCGCCGTTCGAGGGGACGCCGAATGCGCGCCAGAAGCGTCGCGACGATGGCATCCTCGGTGTCGGTGTTGTTGATGTTGTTCCTCAGTACGCCGACCTGGTCGTACTGGGCGCCGGCCAGTGTCGGGATGCTGTTGGGGCCGACGTACCCCCACACCGTATCGTCCTCGCGCGAGTTCGACTCGCCGGGCTCGAGGACGAGCCCCAGCCGAAACGGCAAGTCGTCTTCGTGAGGAAAAGTGTTGCGGAGCGATTTGGTCAGCGCCCCCGAGTCGAGATCTCGAATCGAGACCCATCGGAGACGCAAGTCTCCAGACACCAGTCCGTGAAGCAGCAGTTCAGCCCCTTCGACCAGCGGGTGGTTGTCCGCTTCGGGGTCGAGCGCCATACCGTCGCTTTGCGAATCCTGTTGAGGCTCCAGCAACACGGTCGTCGCCTCCGAGAGCGCCAGGGGCGACGGAACACTCGCGGGGTCGATGTTGGTGGGCTTGGGCGTCAACTCCCCGGGACACTCCGTCTTGAGCCCCTTTGGAGTAAAGAGCCCCTGGTCGGATGCTCCTTCGATATCGAGAGGAATGAGCGGTACTTTAGTCATGGCCTTCTCACACTTTGACGTCGAATGAAGGGGGAACACTCGATGGTGGAAGTCAGTCGCGCCGAAGGAGGTGTTCGATGAGACGATCCGCCAGATAATTGACCCGATCCACGTTCTGACCGGATGGGAGGCGGACCTGATTGCTCTCGTTCCATCGCTTGCGGAGTTCGGATTCCTCGTCGTTGATCGTGGGACGCTGGAAGTCACCGAAGACGTTGCGGAAGTACTGGAGCCGTTCTTCGAATATCTCGCGACGATGTTTGAAGCGCTCCAGCAGGGGGTCGACGAGCTTGGGCTTGAAGTCGCCCATGCTGCTCCAGGTGGTCAATCCCATGTCGTCGTCGAACGTCTCCAGCGACTCGTAAAGTCCTGCCGGAAGATTTTTCTTGTCTCCGAAGGCCTCGAAGGAATCGACCAGCAGTTGTTGGTGTTTGGGGTCGCGGTAGTAATCCAGCAATTCGGCGGCGTATGCGATCGATTGGAGGCGATCGAGCAACGTGCGATCGTCGTACCACTCTTTGTGGAGCAACCACTGGGGCTGCTCGGTCTCATGGTTGAGGACGGCCACGTCGTTGTCGTAGTTGGTGGCAGCGTCATATTTGAGTCGGTTCATCGCAAACGCCGCCAGCACGTGATAGTAGGACTCGTTTTCGTCCTCGCTGAGTTTGGTGACCGGCCCGATCATGTCCTTGCCACCGGGCGGAGGCCCCAGGAGGACCGACGCCCGAAGATTGTCCCGGACGTGACGGTAGAAGTAGTCCGAACCGTGCCGCATGTTGCGATCCATCGTCCCCGGACCGATATCGGCATTGCCCCCACCATCGGGCTGCAACCACTTGAGGTGGAACATGCCGTACCACTGGTTGTCTGTCTCCGAGGCCAGACGCTGGACGAGACTCGGGATCACACCGGCGCCCGTGCCGCCGATGAAGCTCCCGCAGATGAAGACGTCGTTGTGACTGCTCGCCTGCGAAGCCAATTCGTCGATGAGACTCTCTTCGTCGGGCTGGGCCGCGAAGGCCGTCGCGCCCAGAACCGGCTGGGCGTAAAATCCGTCGTCGACGCCCTGCTGGGCCTGCTCCGGGGGGAAGAGCGCATCGAAGACCTGGCGAGTTTCGTCTCGGGCCGAGTTGCGTAGGGCGAGGTCTCGCACCGTCACCTCGGATCCCCGGTCGCCGCTGGCGCCCGGATCGAAGGGGGTCAAAAAGGGGTCGACCTGGTCGCCGAGCGGATGGTAGAGTCCGTGCTTCGGGTTGACGTAACCCGCCGCCGTTTTAGTCCTCTGGGCCAGCTCGCTGCTGTTGTCCGCGTCGACAATGCGACACTCGATGTCGTCGCCGAGTGCGCCGATCTGGGCGAGGCGCGAGACAGCGAGCGCGACGTGTTGTCCCGTACCGCCGACACCAATGAGAAGAGACATCGCGTAACTCCGTGAGCGTTATTCGAGAAGAGCTGACTTGCCGAGTTTCAAGAGCGCGCTGAGCACGAGCACGGGGGCGAGGCCAAAGGTGACCCCGACCGCCCAGGCGTCCCATCCGCCCGCGAGAATGAGACCTTCATACGAGGAGTTGGCCACGCATCGAGCGACGAGGTTCGACGTCGCCCGCAAATACCAGACCAGCCCTCCAGCTGCGAGCATGAACGGGATGAGCAGCACGAAAAATCGAAGGGCTCCTCCCCCGAGGAATTTGAACCAGTTCATGCGGGCGACGAATGACAAGAAGGCAAAGAAGAGTACGATGGCTCCGACATTCGTTGCCCCCGCTTCGATGAGAAATCCCTGATTGGCAGATTCGCACTTGTCGGAACTGAGGGAGCCTCCCCCTCCTTCCTTTCCAAAGAAATTGCCTCCTCCCCCTTCCTGCTGGGTTTCGGTGATACTGGGCCCGGAGTTGGTGTTATCGGAGGGCGACGAGGGCTGGGTCTGAGCGGTGGCCGCTCCCACCCAGAGCGCATTGGCGAACAGGACGACCAGACAAAAGGTTGTGTGTTTCATCATCACTCATCCAGTGGACTTCAAAACCAATACGACGGCATCAACCGCACGGAACTGACAACATGATGGAGCAAATGTCGGGAACGAGCGCGTCATGTCCTTGCGCGTTCGGCCGCTCCCGCCCCTGCTTCTTCGATCTTGGACGTCTCAAGATATCGACGATGTTACGTAAATATGATGCTTGAGAGCGTACCTCGAACCATCTGAGGGAGGAGAGACCTCGTCGTCATCCGAAACCATGCAACCTTGTCGAACGTACACGTCCGCCCGACCCCCCTGCATGTGAGGGCCCATCCCGTTCCCGGGCGTTCAAGTTGCTGAGGGGATTGGGATCGCTTCGGAGTCGAGGAGGATATCGTCCCACGGATTCGTCGTCGATCTCGATGGCCGAGTCGTCCGATAAACGCCTTGGCCCGTCGCTTCACAACCCGAGTGTCTTCACTCGTCTGAAGCTTCATCTGAACGCTTTGCAGTAACCTTTCCAACCCCGTTCAACCCCTTTCGTGTGGAAGTCACACGGCGCTTATATGTGGCTCAAAACTAGAATGCAAGGTGGTGTGCATGATTTTTCCGCGATCGGCTCATTTTTCAGTCTCTTGAAAGGGGATGTCGTGCGGCCGACGCTCTCTCCCATCCGCGAGGAGACTGGGCCCGAGGACGTCTGGATTCATGACTTTCGGCGGACCGCGATGTGCTGGCTCGCCCGGGACGGGACAAACACTCGCAGCTCGTCATCGAGAAGCTGTTCAATCGCACGATGCGCGGCCCGATGGACATCTACACCCGCCTCGAGCCCACATCGGTTCAACAGGCCGTCGAGAAGTATGGCGAACAGCTCATGGCCGCAGCCCGCGGCGGGGAGGCCGAGGTCGTGCCCATCTCGGCAGTAACGACAACGGGCGATGAGCACGTCTCGAGGAGATGGAGGTTGCATGCTTGGATCAGCCGCTCTCGTTTCGAGACGGCATGCTTTCTGAAACATACCATCGATCGGGAGCGCTGGCCCCGGAGACCTTCGGGTCGGCGACTGCAAGATGAGGGGGATGTTCGTCACATATTCGGTGCGTTGGTTCCCGGCCAGGAAGAAGACGTGCCAGAAGGTGTTCCACGTCACCTATTCTGATGTCTGCGAAGGCGGTGTAAAGAACCGATTGCGTCGAGATAAGCCCGCATCCCGATTGCGAGCCGACGGGGCGGTACGGTAACATGTGTCGATGCCCATTGTGATATCATACGTGTGTGGACGGATGGACGACTCGGAATGGCAAGCACTGGCGACGCCGAATCAGCACCGACTCCGGGAGGGACTGGCCCTTCTGCGCCACGAGCTCCCCTCGGGCCCGGCCTCTCGAGCATGGTCGCGTTTCCAGTTCTTACCGCTCGATGGGGGCACTCTAGAGGTCGATGCGCTCGTGACCTCGCCGGCCGGTATCTGCGTGGTGGGGGTCGAGACCTTCGGCGGTCGGCTCGAAACTGATGAGCACGTCTGGCGACACACGCGCCAAAATGGATCGACCGAGCTCGTCGATCCGCCCCTTCGCCAGCTTCGCTACAAGGCCCGAGAGCTCCGCGATCTCCTCGATCATTTTTTGCCCGACCGCGTTCCGCCCCCCCGTATCGAACCTCTCGTCTTCTTGAGCCGACCGGAGCTCGACCTCGAGGTCGCCTCCAGGCATGCGGGGCTCGAACACGTCGCGTTCCACCCGAGCCACGATCGCGAACCTTCGATACTGACCGCGATCGTCGAGGGCGAGGTGCCGGGGATGGAGGCATATGCAAGCGAGGTGAGCCAGACGGTCGTGGAGCGCCTCGGCGACGCGCTGGAGCGTTCCGACATCATCTCCGCCGATCATCCCGTTCACGTCGGGCCGTGGAGGCTGGGCGAACTCCTCGGTGCCTCGCCCAAATACAAGGACTATCGAGCTCACCACCGGGCCGACGAGCGAGACGATACGCGTTGGGCCCGAGTCTTCTGGTCCCCCAAGGGAGCGAACGACGATCAGTTGAGCCGTCTTCAGGAGGCGGCTCGCCGCGAAACATCTATTCTCGACAACCTCCAGCATCCCTCGATCCTGGAGGTGCGCGAGCATATCGGCCATGAAACTCGCCCTGCCATCCTGTTCGACGATCCGGAGGGAGCGAGGCGGCTCGATCACGTCGTCGAAGCCGGCGAATTACCCCCACCGGCGCGCCGCCTCGAGTGGCTGGCCGACGTCGCCGACGCCATGCGTTACACCCACGGTCAAAAGGTGGTCCATCGATCGCTGGGTCCTCAGAGCATCCTGCTCGTCGAGGGAGGCGACGAGGTCCGCGTGTTCAACTGGCACACCGGCCGCCGCCCCGATCACGAGACGGGGACGCGGCACGTGTCGGACTATCTCGGCGACGAGGCTCGGGGTTTCATGGCGCCGGAGCTGCTCCAGGGCCCCGACGTGGGCGAGGCGGCCGACGTCTTTGGACTCGGCGCACTGGCCTTCTATCTGTTGACGGAGACGCCCCCGGCTCGCTCGATCTCGGATCTCGTCGCGATGCTCCGCGAACACGATGGACTCCGACCTTCGTTGCAATCGTCCGTCGAACTCTCCGCCTCGCTCGACGAACTCATATACGAAGCCACCCGACCGAGGCCCGATGATCGTCTCGACGACGTCGACATATTCAAAGAACGGCTCGAGGCCCTGCGCGAATCGGACCTCCCCTCCCCGGATACGGCCGATCCGCTCGAGGTCGAACCCGGCGCCCGGCTCGACGATCGCAGTGGCACCTCCTGGACGGTCGAACGTCGGCTCGGCACGGGCTCGGTCGCCACGGCCCTCGCCGTCACGGATCTCGACGAACGCGAGTTCGTCCTCAAGGTGGCCAACGACGACCACTCGGCCGAACGGCTGGAGCACGAATCCGAGGCCCTCGAACAGCTCGATTCCGATCACGTCGTCGATCTCCACGATCGCACTCGCATCGGAGGCCGACGCACGCTCGTCCTCCAGCATGCGGGTCGAACCCTGCGGCGCTTCCTTCAGGACCGCTCGGGACTGAGCCTCGACGAACAGCGCCGCTTCGGCGACGATCTCGGTCGTATCCTGCGCGACCTCGAACGGGCCGATCTCTTTCATCGCGACATCAAACCCTCGAATCTCGGCGTCGGTCAAATCGAGCAAAATCGAGGCCCCCTGTCGCTGCTGCTGTTCGACTTCTCCCTCCATGGCGTCGATGCCACTCGAACGAGAATCGGTACCGACGCGTACCGCGATCCCTTTTTGACGGAGCGCGGTCGATGGGATTTTCAGGCCGATCGCTACTCGGCCGCCCTGGTGTTCTACGAGATGGTCACCAACCGTCTGCCCCAGTGGGGAGAGGAGGGGGACCATCCCGCGGCCGTCGGCGACGTCGAATTACACCTGCATCGCGAACGTTTTCCCGCTCCCGTCCGCGACGATCTCGTCGAGTTCTTTCAGACGGCACTCGCTCGGGAGGTCGACGATCGCTTCGCATCCGCCGAAGCCATGCGCGGAGCGTGGCGCTCGATCTTCGAGACGACGATCCACTCGACCCACGAGCGTCTCGATCTCGAGGTCGCGACCCCTGGCATGCGACTCGCCACACTCGGGATCAGCGAGGCGGCTCGAGAGGCTCTGGCGTCACTCGGACTCGAAACGGTGGGAGACTTGGTCCAGAGCTCCTCTCAACCGATCTACTTCCAGGAGGGGATCGGCGGTGACGTCAAAGACGAGCTGACTTCGTTACATAGCCGTCTCCGAGACGTCTTTCCCCAGCTCGTCGATGATGAACACGACGAAAATCGTTCGTCTCGAGGCGAATCCGTCGAACGAGACGGCCTCGATCGCCTCGTCGAACGGCTCGAGGAGCCGACGGGAGCAGCCGAAGCATGCACGTGGGCGAGCGGCGAGTTTCCCGCCTTCGTGCGACTGGCACTCGGCCCCCATGCTCCCGAAATCGCCCTCCCCTGGCCCCGCTGGTCGGCGATCCTCGAGCGGGTGGAAGCAACCTTCGATGTCGAAGACGACGAGGCGTCGCGCCGGCTCGAGGCTCTTCGCCGAACATGGCGCGACAAACGCACACTCGAGTCGGTTCGCGACGACCTGGTCGACCTGATCGAGGCCAAAGGCGGAGTCTCGACCGCACGACAGGTCGCACTCGGCCTGCTCGGGCTTCGCGGGTCGTTGACGGAGGGGCGAGAGCGCCGCCTGGCCGAAGCCGCCGCTGTCGCCCGAGCCGCTCTCGAGGGCGAACGGCTCGCCGAGTCTCCCCGCATCGCCCGACGTCGCCTCGAAGACGAGTCATCGGACGGACACGATGCCGTCTTCGTCGCCACGCAATCCGAATGGCTCGACCTCCTGCCGGCCCTCGGCGAACTCGCCGATACCCTGGCCCACGGTACGACCATCCCGGGCCCCCGTCGGGCGGAACGCCAGCTCACCGAATACGTGGTATCGGCCGGACTCGATCCTCTGTCCGAACGCCAACTTCTCGAGATCGGGGCGGCCGCCAGCCGCCAGACGGCGCTCTCGCAGCGCGACGAGCTCTATCCCGAGGACATGAGCGCCGAGCGCGCCCTGCGTCTCACCGCCAACCTCCTCCGCCGCCGCGCGCCGCTCGACGCGGACGAACTGCGCGACGCCGTCCACGAGCGTTACCCGGCGGCCGAGATGCTTCCCAAACAGCCGGAGATCGAACGTCTGGTCGAGGGCGCCGACGTCGGGCTCGAATGGTCGATCGAAGCCGACGACGGCAAGGGTGCGTACGTCTCGAGCTACCGGGGCAATCCCTCGAGCCCCGCCCTCTCGGGGACGGCCACGTCGTCTCGATCGCGCCACTCGACGCTTCCGAGCGAGGACGCCCCCGCCCTCCCCGAGGACGTGCTCGATACGCTCGAACGCCGGGCCTCTCGCCCCGGCTTCTTTGCGGTTGTTGCCGCCCCAGAGCGTCTCGAGGAGGCTGCCGATCGACTGGCCGAACGCTACGGTTTGACCCCCGTCTCGATCGATGCACTCCTGATCGAGGAGGTTCGACGCGTGAGCGAGACGATGGAGATCCCCTGGGAGACGATCCTCCAGGCCGATGCCATGGACTGGGACGACCCCGACCATCAAAGCGTGCGCGACAACCTCGAGCAGTTCGTCTTCCACACCGGCGAAGGCGAGTCGTCGGTGGCCTGGCGCGTCTGCGAGCGGCTTCGCCAACTCGATTCGGATCGTCTGTTGCTCACTCATCCCGGATTGCTGGGCCGTTGGGACCGATTCCTTCGACACGAACCCTCCGGCAAGCACATGCAAATCGTCGGCGAACTTCAATCTCGCACCGATGAAAGGGGGCCGGACGTCGTCTGGATGCTCGTGCCTCAGAACCTCGAGACCTCCAAGCCCAAAATCGGCGATCGTCCGCTCCCCATCGACGCGGGTGACTATCTCCATCTTGGAGGTGACGCACTCGAGGCGCTTCGCTCGGATGCCTCACAGCAGGCATCCGGAGGAGAGCCAGCATGAGAGAGGTTTGGCGTCGTCTCGACAGACTCGATGCGCTCCGTCGGAACGTGATTCTCGGCCGGAGGAGGGACATGCGATGCTTCGAGGTAGTCCAGTTGGTCGGCTCGCGCTCTTCGAGTTCACCACGCACACGAGTTCGCTGGCACCTCGAACACTCGGGGACTCAAAGGCTCGAGCGCCCGATGACGATTGGAGCTCCGGCCGCTGGCCGACTTGGTCGGCTGGCCCTCCTTTGAACGACAGCGCACACGAGTCAGAAGCATAAAGGCGCTCCAAAGCACATGCCCATCGATATGACTGGCGCCCCTTCGGATGACAACGCACACGAGTCAGCTGCCGACTTGAAGACTCGAA
>JAQCND010000420.1 GCA_028274765.1 Bradymonadaceae bacterium | reverse complement strand
CCACTTCCCCCCTAGCCACACGCCAGTGGGATAGCCAGCGAAGGCGGCAGGTCCTCCGACAAGCGCAGCCACCGCCAGGCATCCATCGGTCGGCGACTCGCCGCGAATCGTCTCGGGATCGTCGACGGCCCATCGACAGAGCCCGTACGCGCCCAATCCGATGGAGGCTCCACCCGCGGCAAATCCCACCAGCCCCATCCCCAACACACCGAAGATACGCCCGGTTTGACTGGCTCCGGAGGAACGTTGGTCCGAGGGGGCTGAAGAGGAGGAGGTAGCAGGATCCGAGGGGAACGCTCGATCGTCGCTGTCGTCGTCCGAGGCCACCGAACGCGCGTCCTCCTTCGATTGGGAGGTCGATTCGGCGGCTCGAAGCGTCGTTGAGCCCATCGCGCATACGGCGCCGACGAGAAAGCTGAACATCAGATGTCGCATCCACCGCGTATCGACGGACATCGTTTCTTCTCCTTCGCTCGTCGATGTATGTTTATCATGTCCGCCCGTTCAATCTGAGAGTGGATATGTCAAACTCTCCTCGAGAGGGCAAGTTTCGAAGCCGAGGCGGGATGGGCTCGAGCCCGTCAACATCTCGAGGTAGCGCCCCCCATCAGCATGCCTTCTCCCGAGGACTCGAGACGAGTGGGCCCATTCGAACACCTTCAAATTGACAAATGAGACCGGCACGTCTAGGAGACTGAGACTCAAGTCAGGATCGCGAACCCCTCGACTCTTCCACCGTGGAGCCACCATGAAACTCGCGACGCTCCGAGACGACACCCGCGACGGCCAACCGGTCGTCGTGCGACGCGACAACGACGCCTACGCCTCGATCGAGTTCGTCGACTCGATGCAGGATCTGCTCGACCATTGGGACGACGTCGAACCCACCCTGCGTGCCAAGTCCGAGGCGCTCAACGACGGCGACCTCGACGGCCGCCCTCTCGACGTCGAGTCGCTCGATGCACCGGTGCCGCGGGCTTACGAGTGGATCGACGGGTCGGCCTACCTCAACCACATCGTCCTCGTCCGCCGAGCGCGTGGCGCCGAACCGCCCGAGGACATGGAGACCAATCCCCTCGTCTACCAGGGTGGCTCCGGCGACCTGCTCGGCCCGACCGACGACATCCCGCTCCCGGACGTCGACTGGGGACTCGACTTCGAGGCGGAAGTTGCCGTCGTACTCGGCGACACGCCGCGCGGGACGTCGGCCGACGAGGCCGACGAGCAGATCAAACTCGTCACGCTCGTCAACGACATCACGTTCCGCAATCTCATCCCCGACGAGATCGCCAAGAGCTTCGGCTTTCTGCAGTCGAAGCCGGCGACCGCCTTCGCCCCCTTCGCCGTCACCCCCGATGAACTCGGCGACGCCTGGCAAAACCACCGCGTCCATCATCGACTTCGGACGACCTACAACGGCGAGTTGTTCGGCGACCCGGAGGCCGGCCCGGAGATGCACTTTTCGTTCGGCGACCTGGTCGAACACATCGCCAAGACCCGCAACTACACGGCGGGGACCATCCTGGGCAGTGGCACGGTCTCGAACGAGGACCGCGACCGGGGCTCGTCGTGTCTGGCCGAACAGCGCAAGATCGAGGCGATCGAACACGACGAGGCTCGCACCGAGTACATGCGTCCCGGCGATACGGTCCAGATCGAGATGCGCGACGACGACGGCCACAACATCTTCGGCACGATCGACCAGGAGGTCGTCTCGGTGT
>JAQCND010000418.1 GCA_028274765.1 Bradymonadaceae bacterium | reverse complement strand
CAGACGAATCATCGGAATCGCGGTCGGCCCGATCGGGTCGATCGGACGGAGCTTCGTCATCCGGCGAGGGGGAGTCGGCGGGCTCGTCATCCGGCGAGGGGCTCGGGGCTCGATCGCCGCCGGCCATCCCACTCGATTCGGCGGGACCTCCCCGTGCCGTCGAGTCGTCCGAGGCGGGACGTTCGCCCGAAGATTCGGAGGTAGTGGTCGGAGATTCGCTCGGGGGCTCGGGCGGAGATTCATCAGAGGACGGAGTGGATTCGTCCTCCGACGAGGCGGTTCGAGTTTCGGCGGATTCGCTCGGGGAAGCATCTGGCGAGTCGGGGTTCGATTCGGCCGATTTACCGGCAACTCCGGCCGATGGCTGGTTGGTTTCGGACTCGGATGGAGGCGATTCGGAGGGAGTTGGCGAAGTCCCCGTCGGGTCCGACGATGATGCCTCTCCTGAATTCTCCGTGGTGGCCGTCGACACTGGGGAGGTGTCATCATCGGTCTCGTCGGAAGCGATGAATTGAGCGTATCCCAATCCGAGCACAACACCAGAGGTGATGACGATCAGAGCCCCAATTCCGAGAGTTCGGGCATTCAGGGTCGATAGCGATTCGATGTCGAGCGCTTTCGTGTTGATCGAAGCAGACGAAGCAGGCGAGGAGACGTCGTCGTCCCGTGCCCCCTCGGACGCCTCGGATCCATCGGAGGTGTTACCGGCGGCTTCGCGACTACCGGATGCGCCGGCTCGACCGCCGTCTCGGGGACGTCCCCCCACGCCCTCTCGAGTTCCGCTCTCGTCTTGTCCGACCGTTGGTGGAGGCGAGTTCTCGCCCCCGGACTCTCCGGGTTCGCCCCGGGGCGAGCCCTGGGCCGGTGAGGCCGCCGTCTTCTCGAAGGAATCGGGCGCCTCGCCTCCGTCGGGCTTGGGGGCCGGCTTCTCGACCGGCGATTCGGTGTGTTCGCCGGTCTTGGGCGCCGAGGGTTTGGCGCCGGTCTGGGCCTTGAACCGTCCTTGATTCTCCTCGGGGACAGAGAGAGGCTCTCGGATCCATGGTTCGAACATCGTCTCGAAGTCCTCGGAGGGGGCGATCATGGGGGGATCGCCGAGGCTGCGCTGGACGTCGCGGAGCTGATTGCGCACCTCGAGGGGCGTCTGGGGACGATCGTCGTGGGAGGGAGCGAGTGTCGAGTCGACGAGACGCGCCAGGCTCCCGGGTACTTCATGACCGGCGAGCGAAGCGCTGAGGCTCGGCACCTCGCCCTCGACGTGTTGGAGCATGATCGACATCGACGTATCTCCCTCGACGGGACGATGGCCCGTAATCATCTCGAAGAGAATCGCCCCCACCGCATAGACGTCCGTGTACGGACCGATCTCCCCGTCGCGCGCCTGTTCCGGGGCCATGTAGTAGGGCGTGCCGAGAACCGAGCCGGATTTGGTCAGCTGGGTCGCCTCGTCTTGGAGGGAGCGTGCCACGCCGAAGTCCAGGAGTTTCGTCTCGATGCGGCCGTCCGAGAGAGGAACGACGATGAGATTCTCTGGTTTCAGATCTCGGTGGATGACATCTTCGGTGTGGGCCTCGGCCAATCCGGCACACACCTGAGAGGCAACTTGGACGGCCAACGGAGGGGTGAGACGTCCCCGTTCGATGAGTTCGTCGACGGCAATGCCGTCGAGCAATTCCATGACCAGATAGAAAAGCTCGTGCTCGGCATCTTCGCCGAAGTCGATGAGGTTGACAACGTTCGGATGGGAAAACTTCGAGATGACACGGGCTTCGCGGAGAAACCGCTTAGCGATCGTCTCCTTGGATTCCATCTGAGGGAGGAGCGTCTTGATTGCCACGGGGCGCTCGACCGAGAGCTGTTCACCGATATAAATGCGCCCCATTCCCCCTTCGTCCATTTTGGAATCGAGTCGGAAGCGATCGTCCAGGACTTCGCCGACGAGCGGATCGGACGATTGATCGGCACGCTCGATTTCGCGGAGACGTGCGCCGTCGTCGGAGCAGTACTCGAGCTCCAGATCCTCGTAATCGCGCCCACACTCGGGGCACACGAGATGAGCGACGTGCTCTTGTTCGTTGGTTATCGTACTCATCGTCCTATCCCCGTCTCAATAGCCAGAGTCGCGGGTGAATTCGGAGATAAAGTAGGGGGGTGATGCCCTGTAAAGATCGTCACCACTTGATATCGAGACTCCATCGCCCCGTGGGTGTCACTTGCATCCGAGCCGATGCTCGATCGTTTCGGAGGACGAAGGCGTCCAGGGCGACCATGCCCACTCCGAGAGCAGTGAGAGCAGGGCCAGCATACAAAAGAACCTGTCCAATTCCACGTGCTCGCTGGGCTTCGGCTCGCTTGCTCTCGAAGGCGTCGCGGTCGTTACTGTTGCGGAGCTTGCGAAGCTGCTGGAGATCGCGCTCGTACTGGTTGCCCGTGATGGGAATGCCGATCATCCCTCCGATCCCGATCGCGCCCAAGGCGATGCCCGACCAGCCGAGTCCGCCCAGGATGGGCGTGCCTCCCCCATCGAATTGTTCCGGCGATGGCGCAGAGGAACTCGCCTTCGACGGTTCCGTCGTCGACGCCGAGAGACGACCGCTCGCCTGGGTGGCCGCCGACAAGACACCTCCCCCTACAATCATGGCCCGGGCTTTCGCCTGGCTCTCTCGACCAAATCCCTGATCGGGCCCCTCGAAATCGAGAGCTCGTTCGGCTGCCTGAACCGCCTCTTCAGTCTGGCCGAGGCGCATCCTCGCCAGCGCGATATTGTAGATGAGCGTGGCCGACGGGTACAGCTGCTGGGCTCGTTTGAAGTCGACGATT
>JAQCND010000417.1 GCA_028274765.1 Bradymonadaceae bacterium | reverse complement strand
AAGACGACAATACCCAGAACGATCAAAATGGCCCACAAGAGCCACGCTCGCAGAGGAACTTTGTTCAACACGGCAATCCTCGTGGCGCAGAGAGTGGATCGATTGGCGCGATGGTCGCCATATCTCTCGAACCGGAGGGGTTCGGGAAGGCGTCACCCGAGAGCACACAGATCGGGCGCGTCGAGATACGAGTGTGCTCGGATAGAGTGACGGGAAGGAGACTGGCTCTGTGCAGGCGGGATGCGTTCACGTGGTTCCGGAGCAAGGGTGCGCAGGCGATCCAGATGGTGTCGAATCGAGCAGTGATCGAAACGTCGGCGCATGTAACGCGATCGTCATGCGTGCAAGCATCATTATTCGCTCTCGATCTCTTAACACCGAGTTCGGGGGAGTGCAACGCAGATGGCGGCGAGCCCCCGTCACCGAGATGCGAAAAGAGTTCACATTCTCGGTATGTGAGGTGCGTTCATGAAAGGTCTCGAACCGGCGTGATATTCCCGACGATGTCAACCTCGAGCACGCGCTGCGTCGAGGCGGTTGCAGGAGCGTGCTCGCTCCGACGCAGTCCTCCGACCCAGAGACACCCATCCTCGAGCGAGGGCGCCCAGAGACAGGGCCAATACCATCGCATCGCCTCGGAGATCTCGGCCTCTCGGAGAATGTCGAGGATCGACTTGCGTCCGTCGAAGCCCAGGGCATCGAGACGCCCGCTCGGCGGAGGACCACGGAGTTCCAGAGAGTCGGGCAGTTCATCGCGATCGAACCACGTCTTGCAATCAGCTCGTGGGAAGTCGAGTGGATCGTCGGGCGTGAGATGGCGCCATCGGACGTCGAACTCGAACCAGGGCACTCGCCCTCGGGAGGCATCGTCGTCGAAGGGTACGGGGTGTGCACGACGGGCATCGATCGCTTCGGCGCCCCGCCGACGTTCGAGTTCGAGGGTCGTCCGCACGGAATCGGCCCAGAGCATGCCCGAGGTCAGTCCGATGCGATGGGAGGTGTCGGTTGCGTGAGCCCGCGCGATGGCCTCGAGGGCCTCGTCGAGACGAGGTCGCGTCCAGCGACACGCCCCCGGGAGGCGGCGAGCGGCGCGACGCAGCAACAGAGCGGTCTCGGCCGGTGAGGCATCGGCGAGAGGCGGAGTATGCCAGGCGATCGACGTTCGAGAGGGACGTCCGAGGTGAGCCCGGGACTCGAGACGATCGGCGCGGCGTTCGAGCGCTCGAGACTCGTCGGCGAGGTTGTCGATCGTCCGCCGCATCGCCCGGCGAGAGCCGATCTCGGCGGTTAGGACGGGCAACACGTCGTGTCGCAGTCGATTCCGGTCGTAAGTCGTCTCGGCGTTAGTGGGATCGCGACGCCACTCGAGCCCGTGCTGTTCGGCGTAGTCCTCCAGCGTCGAGCGTGCGACCGACGACAGCGGGCGGACCAGCTCGAGCTCGCCCCAGGCGTCGATCGGACGGGCGCGCCGAGGCGGATCGGGTGCGAGCGAGGCCAGACCGGCGCTTCCACTCCCCCGCACCATCTGCAGGAGGGCCGTCTCGAGGGCGTCGTCGGCGTGATGGGCGGTCGCCAGCGTCTCCAGACCGAACTGACCGGCGACCCGTGCCAGGGCCGCATACCGGCGTCGCCGCGCGGCATCCTGGCCGCCCTCGCCATCATCGAATTCGAGGTGTTCGACCGCCAACGGGACCGACCAGTCGGCGGCGAGCCGGCGACAGAAAGCGGCGTCGCGGTCGGAGTCGGGACGCAATCCGTGATCGACGTGAATGGCGGCGATCTCCAGCTCGAAGTGCCGCCGGAGGGCCACCAGCAGGTGGAGCAGTACGGTCGAGTCCAGTCCTCCGCTCCACGCCAGACAGATCCCGTCGGGCGCACGCTCCGAGCCGAGATGCAACCGATCGGCGATCGAGGCGGGCGACAGCGTCAAGGGGCCTCCGTTTGTATCTCCTCGAGATATGCGCGTATCGGGGCCGGGGGGACGACGAGCGTGGTCTCGGCGTCTTCAGGGTGCAAAAAGGCGGTCATGGCCAAGACGTGGCCGTCGGCGTTGACGATGGGTGCGCCGAACGGAGCGCGAAACGGGGTCTGAAGGTAGTAGGCGAGCGATTCGGAATCCGGATGTGAGGCAGGGATCTGGGTCTGGACGAGGCCCGACCCCATCTTGGGACTGTGGCCGTAGAGGCGGACCGGCGTTTCGCGATCGAAATCGAGCAGCCCCAGCGGTGGCATCGGGAGCTCGAGGGCATCGGGGGACTCGGGGACGATTGTCACGAGATTGCGATGTTTGTCGGGTTTGTAGAGTTTGGCGGGCACGAGGTCGCCGCGTCTGCTCTCGAGCCACTCCTCGGAACCGGGCTGGACGGTGACGTCGTCGAGCGTCCGG
>JAQCND010000416.1 GCA_028274765.1 Bradymonadaceae bacterium | reverse complement strand
GAGACGACACGACCGTCACCGTCCGCTCCGAGTTCGAGACCCTCGACTGCTACGCCAATCGGGAGCCCGACCAGGGCGAAGCCCATCCCTGTGCGTGGCCGGCCCCGGTGGGGCGCGCCGAGATCGCCGTCCCGACCTGCGGTTTCGACGTCGCGCCGCAACTCCCGGCGGCTCCCAACCTCGCCCATCTCGACTACCGCATCCCCGTCTCCTCCGATCCGGGCGTGGGGGGCTTCCTGGCCGAGGGCGACCGGACGACGGCGACGCTCCAGGCGGTCGACGAGGGTGAGGTGCTCGATGCCTCCGAGATTCAGACGTGGCTCGAACAGTCCGGAGCTGATGCGATCGTCGGCACGACGGCCGAGGAGCGTCTGAGCGCAGCCTACGGCGATCCCGCCTGGATCGATGCCATCCAGACCCACACCGCCACGTGCCGATCTCGGTCCCAACAGCAGACCGAACAGGGGCTCGGCGGTGGCGCCTTCAACTGCAAGCGCCGCATCGGACAGGGGCTCGAGCCGAGCACCCATCGCACGGCACGACAGGGGGCGGGGTGTGGACGGAACGGCGCCGAAGCGACGGGCGACCCTCACCTCCGAACCATCGACGGGCTCTCGTACGACTTCCAGGGCGCCGGCGAATACATTCTGGCGACCGCCCAGACCGGAGAGCCCTTCATGCTGCAGGCCCGTTTCGAACCCATCTCGAGCTGTCGCAGCGACGTCGAGGTCTGCCAAAACGTCACGATCACGACGGCGATGGCGACCGAGATGGGAGAGACTCGAGTGGCCCTCTACGCCGATCGCGATCCCGCTCTCTGGATCGACGGCGAGGGGGTCGAACGGCCCTCCGAGGCCGATCTCTCGTCGCTCCCCGAGGAGGCGAGCATCCATCGGGTGGCGAGCGACGAATACGAATTCGCCTGGCCGAGCGGCGAGGAGGTGACCGTCGAGCTTTCGGGCAATCCCCTCGACATCAACGCCACGTTCCCGGAGGCGCGATCCGGCCAAATCGCGGGACTCTGGGGATTTTACAACGGAACGCCGCGAGACGATTTCGTAACCCGCGAGGGACGTCAACTGCAGAGTCCGATCGACTACGAGACCCTCTATCGGGATTTCGGCAACAGTTGGCGCATTCGCCAGGAGGAATCGCTCTTCGACTACCGGGGCGACCGCGACACGCGCTCCTATACGCAACCGTCGTTCCCCGACAATCCGGGGTCGTTCGACGATCTGCCCTCGGATCTCCGCCAGCAGGCCGAAGAAAGCTGCAGTGACATCGAGGATCGACTCGCCCGCCGGTGGTGCATCCTCGACGTCACCTGCATGTGCGACGAAGGCCTCGCCGACTCGACCGAGGATCTGGAGCCCTCCAGTCGAGCGACTCACCCTGACGACGAGCGGCCGCTGGCGACGGAGGGGGACGTCTGCCGCGAAGATCCCGACCAGCTCCAGTACCGCGAGGCCCCCGACCCTCAGTGTCCGCCGGGTCCCGAACCCTGTATCCACCTGATGCGCGAGCAGACGGAGGTCGAGTTGACCGAGACGCTCGACGTCGATGCCACTCGACCGGGGACCTACGCGGCGAGCGGCGACCTCGAGGATCAAACGATTGAGGCGGGAACGACGGTCGACGCCTATCTGCTCCACCTCAACGAGGTCTCCGAGGAGACGGGGCTGAGGGAGGGACGAGTCGTTCTGCCCGAGGACATCGTGGGCGTCGCGGCGACCACGTCGTCACTCGACGCCAGCGACCCGATCGTCGGCAAGACCGACCGCTCCTATCCGAGCGAGCGCGACGACCGAGGGCTCGACTGGTCCGAAGGCGAGCAGTTCGAGATCGGCGAAGACGGCCGGACGCTGCGGGTGACCCTGCGCTCGGAGACCGGGCTCGACGAAGTGCGCATCCTCACGGCGTCACCGTAAACAGCACTCGACGCAATGTTCCCCATCGAACGCTCTTTCACCCATGAACGTCAACGAGGACATACCGTTCACCGTCCCCAGGCCGGGCGTCGAGTGGAGTCGAGAGGGCGATACCCTCTGCATTCGGTTCGAAGACAACGTATTGGTGAGAGAGACGGCGCGATGGCTCGGGATCGATTTCTCTTCGTATACCGAGCTGGCTTTAGTCGGCTACCTTTCTACAACTGTCGTGTTCATGATGCTCGGGCTTTGGTTGGGCGCTCAGTGGTTGCAGGCCTTGGGCCTCGGGCTTCCCCACCTACTCTTCTGGCAGACTCGGTCGAGGGCAATCGAGATCACGCTGACCCCCAGTCACGTCGTGCGCCGGGCCTTCGGTATGGGAGTAGTAGGCGTATCCGAAGAGCGTTTCGAGCACGACGGAACATGCGATGTGCGCGTCGGTTCGAAGACGTTCGCCCACACCGTGCGCCTCGAGGTGCGTGGAGGTGATGTCACCATCGAGGTCGACGACCCCGACGAGGCACTCGAGTTGAGACAGACCCTCGAAGGTTGGTTCGACGAGATCGGCTCCGTGGAGCCAGCCTCGGCCGAGCTGCCCAGGGAGGTCACCTCCGAGTCCCTCGACGCCGAGAACTCGGAGATGAAGCCGTCGGCCGAGGAGGTGCTCGCGCTGGGAGATGCAGTCGACTGGATGCGAACCGACGAGGGGCTCCGCGTGTGGTTCGAGGGCAACAAGTGGTCCCGTCTCTTTGTACGGTGGTGTCCGTTCGATCCCAGGAGATGGTCGTCGGTGATCATCGGCGCGACGCTCCTGTTGCAGGTGGCGCTGATCGGCGTCGCCGGGATCGTCCTGTCGGGACATGTCGCTGACTGGGTCATGACGACCATTTTCACGATCGTCGGGGGGCATGTCCTGGCGCTCCCCCTCGCCGCGGCCGCCTTCTCGAAGGTCGTTCGCCTCGATGTCTTCCCCGAGGAGATCGTGGTTCGCACCCATCATCCCCTCTTACCGATGAGAGACAACACGAGAACCATCTTCACGGGCGAGGAGACGTGTGCCGTCCGGGTCGATGCGGGATGGGGGTTCGAGAACGTCGTCCTCGAGACACCAGATGGGGAGATCGACGTGCCGGCGAGTACGTCGTCGGAGGCTCTGGAACTGAGGCGGGCGCTCGAAGACTATTTCGACGCCCTCGAGTCGAATGGGAGCATATCGTCCTGAATTGAGTGACCCCATGACCTGCGCGATAGCTCCAACCAGATCGAGAGCCGAGATATGAACGTCAACAAAGACATGCCGTTCATCGTGACTGAACAAAATGTCGTGTCAGAATTGCAATGAACTATGAATTCGCCGGACAAATCATCGAATCCGAATGGGAGCGTTCGGGAGAAAAACTGCGTATCAAATTCGAGGCCAATGTGTGGCTCAAATCATTCGAACAATGGTGTGGGTTCCATCCTGAATTTGCCCTGTATGGATATGGCATCGCTTCGATGTTCTTAACCATATTCTCTGTCATGCTCGGTGCTCCGCACTGGATATCTACCTGGGGCTTCAAATTACTCTGCGCAATGGCCTTTCTAATACCCTTGTTTATCAAAACAATGCGTCCCAAACCGACTTGTATTGAGATCGACTCTAAGCACATACGTGTATTCAATAAGTTAACTCAGTCCGAAGAGAAAGAACCGCATGAAGAAATATACAACATCTGGGTTGAGAGGAATTTTCTGGGCCCAATAACTCACCTTGAAATAGCAGACAACAAATACACTATCATGTTTAAATCATACGAAAAAGCCCTTAGTATGAAAAAAGATATTGAGGCATTTTATGAAGGCAATGATACCAACTGAATCTTGATTGGTAAGGGCGGTTTTTAAACTTTTTACGATATGAAAGTTGGTCGCTCTCTCTAGTCCATGCTTTCCTACAACTTTGAAGAAAAGATATGCGCCTAGAAAAGAACAAAACAAATGGGCTTATTCGAGCGGTACTGATTGGAGCAATGACTATTCTTCCAGCTTGGGGTTATACTGGGTGTGCTAAAAGAGTAGACTCAGCAAAACATACTACCAAGCAAGAGCAGTCCGAGAACAAACCAACCTCAGATACGAATGGTATTAAAAGCGATACCACTTCTAATATCGACTCGTCTAACCCTTCTCTAAATCACAAAAAAAGTTGTAACCTGAAGAAATCGGGTACAGTCGGAAGCGCCGAGAGGGTGCGAAAGTCAACTGATATATATTCGTATAAATACGATTTGAATTTTCCAGAACAAAAATTCTCCTTCGATGCACGTACACGTACAGGTGATACGGTTGGTACATTTCGGCTTGATGCCACAGGTGTGGAGCGGGGTTCAAACGTTCAGTCAATGCGATCTATCTATAAAAATGACAATGGGGATAGTGTCACTATAAAAGTATCAATTGCATCTATTCCAACTTCTCCGGACCAAGGTTCCGAAGTTGGCAGTTTTCTCATCAAGTTTACTGTTTCTATGGACGGCAACACGCTATCTTTTGTGACTCGAGGCCCTTTGAATACTGATTTCGATCCTCAGAGGCCCATCGGTTCAGAGAATCCTCTTATAGACACTCAGTTTGCGGCTTTTGTTTTTAAGGGTAAGGAAAAAGATCGTCTAGAACTTGTCGACGGTGGTGAAAGTTCAAATACCAGTCATGATAAAATTCGAGATTGGATAGAGAAAAAAATTTCAAATTTCTCTGAAAATA
>JAQCND010000411.1 GCA_028274765.1 Bradymonadaceae bacterium | reverse complement strand
GTGGTCCGGGATTCGCTCTCCTGCTGACACGCAAGCCCGAGGGGATCGACTCACTGATGCTTCGCCGGTTTCATCTGCTCCCGGAGATGGTCATCGCCTTCCTGTCGGGCATAGGCTGGGACCGGCTCGAGTCCTTCGTATCACGGGCTTCGATTCGATACGCACTCGTCGGCGCGTTGGCCGTCGCTGGACTCGCCGTCGGCCTGCCCCCCCTCCAGACCCATCACGTTCCAACCGTCGAACAGTACGTGAGAGACACGTTCGAGCCCCTCCCCGAGGATGCGATCGTCGTGGGGACCGGCGATCACCACTTCTTTGGCGCGCTCTACCTGCGGCGGGCTCTCGAGACGCGTCCCGACCTCACTTACATCGACGCCCACCTCCTCACCCATCGCTGGTATCATCGACGGATCGACCGCCGCCTCGAGGTCGACTATCCTTACCAGGGCTCGTCGGTTGATACCGACGAGTTGTTCGAGGTGCTTCTCGAGACGGACCGTCCCCTGTTTGTGACACACGCCTTCCACGATTCGCTTCTCGACGGCTGGCCGTCGGCGCCGTTCGGGACGGCGATCCGCGTCTATCCTCGAGCCCATCGACCGCCCCCGCCCCGCGAGCTGTTTCGCCAACACCTCGCCATGCTGGAGTCGAACCATCTCGACCCTCGCCCCGTCCCCGAAGGTTCGTGGGCTCACTACGTACTCGACGACCGTGCCGATCGGTGGCGTGCCCTCGCCCGAGCCCTCGAACGAGTCGAGGCCCGGCGCCCGGCCGAACGGGCTCGAGAGCTCGAACGTCTGTTTCGACCGGAGTCAGCCCCCAGTTTGAGCTCGGAGCCTTGAGAGGGAAGCCCACGCCTCGTGCCCGCCATCCTCCTTCTCGACGAGGAGGGGGCGAGGTGGTCGCGCCCTTGCATCGCCAGCGACGTCGGTGTTAGTCAGACGGGTCGATATCTCTGAAGGTGTGTCCTCCGGGCACTCACACCTCGCTTCGATCCATACGGTACGACGATGAACCGAGCCTTTGCTGTGCAGTGGACCCTTGCCGCGGGACTGCTCATCCTCGCGTCCGGTTGCGGCGAACCCTTCGAGGCCCCGCTCCCTCCCCGCGACAACATGAATTTCCCCGTTGGACTCGAGATGCATCCGAACGGGCGATTTCTGTACGCGGTCAATTCGGACTTCAACACTCGATATCGCTCCGATTCCGCCGGAACGGTCTCGGTGATCGACACGACGACACTCGAGATTCAATCCGAAAGTTCCCCCTTCATTCCGGCCTTCGGAGGCTTCATCTCCCTCAACGACGACGCCACCAAGGCGTATGTGACGGCCCGCCAGGGCAATTCGCTGGTGGCGCTGGACGTCGCCAGCGGGGGGTCGATGGCCGAACGCCGGGGCGGTGCCCTCTTTTGCACCCAGGATGGCGAGCCGACGTCCGATCCGAGCAACTGCACCATCCGTCGCATCCCCGACGACACGTCGGGGACGTCGCTGGCGACCGATCCCTTCGGGCTCGATGTGACGACCGTCCGACGCACGAACCCGGAGACGGGTGATGACGTCTCCATCGACATCGCCGGTCTCTCCTACATCTCGAGCAACCGCGTCTCTTCGGTGAGCTTCCCCGGTCAGTCGACCTCGGGGGCCTCCCTGCAGACGGGGTCGCTGCTGGCCGGGAGCAACGTGGTCGAGCGGCGACCGGGGACGCTCGAATTCTACGCGGCGGGGCGCAACACCAACGTCGTGGGGCGATTCACTCCCTTTATCAACACCCGAGATTCGGGGAAGTTCGGAGAGGTCGAGGCCCTGATCAGTCTGGGCTCGGTCGACATCAACGCAAACGTCCAGTCGATCAATGCTCGCGGCATGGCCTTCGACGAGAGCGGCGACCATCTGTATGTCGCCACGCGCAATCCCGACGCCCTCTACGCCTACGACATCGTGCCGGCGGACTCGGAGACGGGGTCCGGTACGCAACATCGTCTCGCGGCTCGCGTCCCGATCGAGGACAATCCCTCGAACATCGTCGTCCACCGCACGCCTCGCGGTCGCAAGCTGGTGTACGTCCTGTCGTTTCAGGACCAGTCGATCCAGGTGGTTGCTCCGGAGAGTGGGACGGTGGTCGACACGATCGCGCTCGATGCCAGCCCTTACGACATGGTGATCGACGAGGCCCCCGGTCGATGTCGTCAGCCCGGCGACACCTGCCGAGGTTATGTCTCGCTGTTCGACGATGCGCCGCGACGCAACGCCGATTGCGAGGCCGAAGGGCCCCTGTGCGGCTCGCTCGGCGTGGTCGATCTCGATCCGGAGAGCGGCCGCTATCATCAACTCGTCACGAAAGTTCACTGAATCGATGTCCACGCCTCTCTCTCGATTGCGTCCCTGTCTCTATCGGCTGGGCTCCCTCGCCCTGCTGGCGCTCTCGCTCGTCACCTGGGGGTGCGGCGAACGCGAGAGCCGCAACCCCCCGAGCCTCGATGGTCCGACGGCCCTCGACGTGGCTCAGCGAGACCAGTGTGGAACGGCCTCGCCGGCGTTCCGTCAGTTTCGGCGTCCTCGGGAGTCGTGCGACATCGGGTTGATCGCCAACACCAACGGTGAACGTCTCGCGCTGGCCGACATGAGTGGTCAAACCCCGCGCCTGGTCGACGTCGACCGCGGTACGCCGAGCATCACGCATCTGCGAGTCGAGGGACGCCCCATCGATGTGGCCGCCTCGCCCGACGGAAGTGCCGCTCACGTGCTTCGCTCGGTCGCCGGTGATATCGCCGTCGTCGACCTCTGGCGCGTCCAGCAGGCCGAGCGCACCCTGTCGCTGCCCGGCACACCGAAGACGCTCGTCACGCGATCGGTCGGCGACGAGGGCAGGCGTCTCATCGCGGGGCTGCACGATCCCAATGCCCTCTGGATGCATCCCCCCGTGACGTGTCGCAACCCCGAAGAGGGCGAGCCCGGTTGTACTGGGTTCGAGGCCGACCCCACCCGGGTCTCGCTGCCCGGCCGCGTCGCGCACCTCGAGCTGGGGCCGAGACAGCGGCGGCTCTATGTCACCTACAGCGATCGTGCCTTCATGTCGGTCGTCGCCCTCTCGAGCGACGTCTCGCTGGACGATCGCGGCCTGACGTGTCGCGGGGGGCGAGCGGCGCCCCCCTGCGAGGTGGAGCGCGTCGGATTGACGACGGGCTGTGACGACGGGATCGACAACGACGGCGACGGCCTCATCGATCAGGAGGATCCTCAGTGCTACGGGCCCGACGGTCGCGAATCCCCCGAGGGCATCGGACGCACCGTCTCGGGGCCCTGCAACGATGGGATCGACAACGACGGTGACGGCGACGTCGACCGCGAGGATTCCGAATGCCAGTCGCCGGCTCAGCCGAGCGAAAGCGAGCCTCTCGTCGATACCTCCGTCGAGACGATATGCAGCGATGGCGATGACAACGATGATGATGGCGACGTCGACTTCCCGGACGACTCGGCATGTTACGGCGAGCAAGGAGCGACCGAGCGCGCCACGCCGCCGGCCGGAGGAGGTTCGGTGGCTGCGGGGCCGATGGGGCGATTCGTCTACGTGGCGGACCCGAACGGCAATCAGGTGATGACGATCGACGCCGAGCGGCTTTCACTCATCGACACGGCGCGCGCCACGACGCCGCCCACGGCCCCGTTCCGCGAGACGCTCGGCATCACCGTCGGCGATCGGCCGGTCTCGGTGATCGGCACCGTCGACCGGAACATCGTCTGGACCGATCCGGAGGATGCCAGCCACGGCATCGTGCGTCACCGCTACGGTGTCGTCGCTGTGGCGGGCGACGGACGACTCTATCGTGCCGATGCCATCGAATCCTACTGCGAGGTCACGGAACGCGATCGCGACGAGTTGCTGAGCAACGACGAGTTTCAGCTCGGAGGCGAGTCCCTGGCCGACGCCGAGGAACGCCACTGTCTGTCGTTGCCCGCTTTCCCCACCCAATCCGACGACGCGGAGATGGACGACGATCCATGCGAGGCCGCCGAGGCGTGCCGGACCTGTCTCGAGGCCGCCGAGAGCGACGACATGGGGAGCGCCTCGGCGTGTCGCGACGTCTGCAGCGACTTCCAGGGCCAGCGCGAGGCGTGCCGCGTGCAGGGGCGTGAATTGACCCCGTCCGAGACGACCCGTCTGACCATCAATCCGCGGTTTGCCCTCCGTGATCTCGACAGCAGTTCGGGAGAGATCTCGGCCACGGGAAATTGCAACGAACCCAATGCATACCTTCAATCCCTGCGGGACCTCGTCGATACCAACCCCGATGCCCCCGCCTCGTTCGGGTGCTTTTCACCACTTCGTCCCCAGCCCATCAGTCGATTCGCCTCCAGCGAGGAACTCCAGCAGGATAGCTTCGAATCCCTCTCGCGCGCCGATCTTCTGACGCGCACCGATCTCGTGCTCGAGCCCCCCTCCGACGACGGAGCAGGCGAGGGCGGAGAGGTCCGCGCGACAACCGTATCGACCTCCGACGATCGTCGATACCGGAGCGAAAACTGGCGCGTCGTCTACGAGGGGGTTATTCCGGGGAGTCGGCGCGACGACGGCCTCCTGGCCCGACGCGACGATGCGACCGCCGATGACGGAGACACCACGACCAGCGACATGACCATCGGGGGACTCGATCTCTGCCGAGCGGGCGTGCGGGCCGGCGACCGGCTCGAGATCCGTACCGAACCCCGTCGAGGGGACGAGGCTCCCGAGACCTGTCGTGCCTTCCGCGATCAGGAACGCATCTTCGAGATCACCGACGTGAAGCCCCGCTCGGTGACACTCACCCCTCTCGACGACACCGAAGACGATCCGAATCCCGGGTCCGATGCTCGCGACGACAACGATGCTTTCCCGGCTCGACCTCCCGTTCGCGAGTGTTTTCCACGGGGGATCGAGATCGAGATTCGCCCCCACGACGAGTGGATTGTCGTCGGAAGTCAGAGCGGCTTCATTTCGAGTCGCACCTCGGAGATGGGGACGTGCGTGCCCCGATTCGGTTCGGAGAGCCGCCGTCAGAGCAGTCGAGTCGAGACGGGCGACGTCTTTACCGGGCCCTACCTGGAGTTCCGGCTCGTCGAGGGGAGCGTGGCCCCCACTCGCACTGACGATGCAGCGTTCGAATATCAGCTCCGAACGCGTCGAGCCTTTCGGCCCAGCCGCAATGCCATCGGCACCAGCTTCCCGAGTGAGGCCGCCATCTTTCGATCGCTTCCCGGCGGCGGCAAGCTGATGGTCTCCGATGCATCGAACGATAGCATCTTCGTCCAGAATCTGCGGGTCGGAAGTAATTCGGTGCTGCGATAAGGTAGGGCCCAAACCTCGGATGGGGCCCGGGGCGTCGACCTCCCGAGAGGTTGGCTACGGGGTGATGGGGTACCTCGACCAGTAGGTCACAGAATAGTTGAAAAATGTACGCTCCACCCCGCTCTAACTCGCAGACATCGCCGGGCTCTCGTGGTTCTCGCTCTCTCCAGACAGAGCGTCCGACTACT
>JAQCND010000108.1 GCA_028274765.1 Bradymonadaceae bacterium | reverse complement strand
GGTCGAGATCGTCGACGGGAAACATCAACATCACCAATTCGCCGCCGGAACGCAGCTGAGCTCGGGTCCACTCGGCCCAGTCCTCTCGCCGTTCGGGCTCGATCGCGCACAGAAACGTGTACTCCCAGATCATGTCGAACGGCTCGTCGACGTCCATGTCGAGGGCATCCCCCACGCGCATCTCGGCGTGTTCCGGGGGGATGTCGCCCTCCTCACGCAACTGCTCGAATCGTTCGGCCGCTCGGGGCGCGATGTCGATGCCGAGGGCGCGGCGGTCGGGGCTGGCGAGGGTGAGCACGTCGTAGCCCGAGCCACAGCCGGGGACGAGCACTCGTCCCTCGGGAAGGTCGCCCTCGTCGACGAGTGTCTTCAGGATCGGCGGCGACTCCCCGGCATCCCACGGAGTCCGGCTTTCGTTCCAGGCATCTTCCCAGCTCATGAGTCATCTCCTCGAAAGGCAAAACAGATAGTCTCTGGATGCTCGGGGCTTGGGGTTCCCCCGTCCGGCGGAGGAGGCAACGGATCATGTCAAACCTCCCGGGCTATCGTGTCGAGTCTGGTACCATCGACATCACGATGATGGCATCTCGGCCTCGATGGCGGGGAGCGTCTCGCCGGTCTTGCCCCGGACGATCGTGTCACAACGCTCCGAGAGCTCGGTCGGATTGGGATTGATTTCGATCAATTCGGCGCCGGCTTCCGCCGCCCGCTCCGGAAGGCCCGCCGCTGGATAGACCAACCCCGAGGTGCCCAGAAGCAGACAGACGTCGGCCGAAGCAGCCGCTCGCGCCGACGCATCGAACGCCTCGTCCGGGAGAAGTTCGCCGAAGAGGACGATGTCCGGGCGGAGCAGCCCCCCACATGCTTCGCACGTCGGCATCTCGGAGAGGTCGAGCGATGCGTCGGCCTCGGCGCCACACTCGCGACAGCAGATGCGATCCAGCGAGCCGTGTAGATGATGGACCGGAAGCTCGACCGATTCGGCGTCGGCGGCCCGTTCCAGCAAGCCATCGACGTTCTGGGTGGCGACGGTGTAGTCGGCCGTCTGCGAGAGCCGGGCGAGGGCGTAGTGGCCGGGATTGGGCTCGACTTCGCGGATGCGACGCCGTCCCTTTTCGTACCACTCGAGGGCTCGCTTGGGCTCGCGCTCGAGAATCCCCGCCCGAGCGAGTTCGACGATCGCCTCGTCACTGAAGAGTCCGTCCTCGCCGCGAAAGGTGGGCACCCCCGACTCCGCCGACAATCCACTGCCGGCAAAGACGAGGACCTCTCGGGCGGACTCGAAAGACTCGGCGATGGCGCGGATGGTGTCGTCGGTCATGACCGGAGAGATGGCTCGGCAGGATCGAGTGTCGATGTTCGAGCGCGGGATTCCATGCGGCTGATTCGTTTAGGTTTGGTGTTCAAGCATCACACAAGGTGATTCCGGATCGCCGGCTCCCAGCCGACATGTGGAACGTCTCATCTCGTCCCTCGAGTGAAAGTCCAACCCCCACCCCGGACCGGCTGGCGAGAGACTCTGAAACGGATGTTCAGAGCCCGATAAATTCGGCGACCGCGTCGCGAAAGACGTTGGGTTTTTCGATCGGAATCGTATGCCCCGCGCCCTCGACGTGCCGATGGCGTCCGCCCGTCAGTTCGGCGAGTTGCTGGGCACCCTCGGCATCGACGAGCGGGTCGTGTTCGCCTGACACCACGAGTGTCGGCACCTCGATGTCGGCAGCCACGTCGCGGTTGGGCGGATACGTCTCGAGGCCCTTCATGAGGGCGCGAGCCCCCTCGACCGAGTTGCGGCGGAGCGAGGCTTCGACGATGCCATCGATGATGGATTCGTGCGATTCGAGATATTCGGGCCCGAGAATGTCGGAGAGCGCCGCCCACGTCATCGCCTCCAGCCCTCCGGCCTCGAGGACCTCTCGCCAGCTCCGGATGATCGTCCGGGCTCGGGCATCGGGCTCGGCGGTCAGACTGCAAAGCAGGAGTTTGGCGACGCGCGACGGATGGCGAGCGGTGAATCCGAGCGCGATGCGCGATCCGTGGCTGAATCCCAGCAGATGCACGTGCTCCTGGTCGAGATGGTCGAGCAGGGTCTCGAGGTCGGAGACGTGGATCGGCATCGAGAGATCTCGGCCCCCGAGTTCGCTCTGCCCCTGACCGCGCGCATCGTAGGTCAACACGCCCGCCTCGTCGCGAAAGTGGGCGACCTGGGTCTTCCAGTGCTCGGTCGACTGGGTCATGCCATTCAAAAAGACTAGTGTGGGTTGCCCCGATTCGGGCGATTCGAATGCGTAATGAAGCTCGGTGCCGTCGTCCGTGGTCACGTGAGGCATAATCGGGTCTCGGCGGGAAAGACTGGACTGAAGCGCTCGATGGTCACGACGTCCGATACAACGCACGCCCCTGACTCGACAAGGGGCCTTCCCCCTATCTGCTCCCGCGCACATCAACGGGTCGAACACGAATGGTATCCGCAGCGCCCGCTCGTCACTTCTGCTCGAAGGGGAGCTCTTCGCCGATTGGACATTCGCCGTCGCCCTCGTTCATGCGAGCATAGGGCACGTCACCCAGGTCGCAGTACCACGCGCCCTCGGGCAGACGATCGACGTCGATCGCCGGATCGAAGTGCCGGCCGTCGGGGGGAACGTGGACAGTGCTCGAGTCCTCTCCGCCGGCGTGCTCGTCTTCGTCTTCGTCGTGACCTCCGTATTTGTCCTCGTCCTCGTCGTAATCGTCGTGGTGACGACGCCGTCGCCGCCGACGTCGTCGGTCTTGCTCGTAGCTTCCCGAGCCGCCTTCCTCGCTCTCTTCGTCCTCGTCGTCCTCCTTTTTCTTTTCGGAGTCGTCATCGTCGCGCCGACGAT
>JAQCND010000378.1 GCA_028274765.1 Bradymonadaceae bacterium | reverse complement strand
CCTCACACGGCGCTGGTCGAGTGTCCCATCGACCAGCGCGACGTGCTCGATCTGATGGAACGGGTCCGGCAGTCGGATACGTCCTGAATCCGCACCTCCTCCCTCGATGGCGACGGCCCATGTCTGCGTCGTCGCCATGCCATCCGTGTCGAGCGAATCGTCGGCTGTCGCTTCGCTCCTCTCGACAAGGAGTCGCTCGGCGATGAGGCGTATGCTCAAACGGGGGAGGCGCGTCTCGTCGTGTCGTCTATACTTCTAATCGATCGCCCTGCGAGCGTGTGAGAATTCTGTTGAACGGCCGCGTGGACGTGTGCTAGATATTGGCAACGGCAATATCTCTCTGTTTGGATCGTCCGACGCCCATTCGTACCGCACGACAGAAGGAGCTCAGACGTGGGTGGTGACTACAAAGATTCGCTGAATCTTCCCTCGACCGACTTCCCGATGCGCGCCAACCTCGCCGACCGGGAACCGGATCAGATCGAGCGCTGGGACGACGACGATGTCTACGAGCGCATGATTCGGAAGCGCAAGGAGGAGGACGCGCCTCGGTTCGTCTTGCACGACGGCCCGCCCTATGCCAACGGTCACATCCACCACGGCCACATTCTGAACAAGGCGCTCAAGGACTTCGTCGTCAAATACCGCAACATGAACGGCGAACTCTGCGAGTTCGTCCACGGCTGGGACTGCCACGGCCTCCCGATCGAACACGAGGTCGACGAGGAGCTCGGCGACGCCAAAAAGGACATGACGACCGCCGAGATCCGCCAGGAGTGCCGCGAGTACGCCGACGAATTCGTCGACATCCAGCGCGACGAATTCCGACGCATCATGGCCTTCGGCGACTGGGACGCCCCCTACCGGACGATGTCCTACGACTACGAGGCGACCATCGTCCGCATGCTCGGCGAGTTCTTTGAGAGCGGCCTCGTCTACCGGGGGCTGAAGCCAGTCCACTGGGACTGGGGCTCGAAGACGGCGCTGGCGGAGGCCGAGGTCGAGTACGAATCGTTCAAAACCGAACAGGTCTACGTCCCGTTTCCCTTCGAGGACCCGCCCGACGAGCTGGCCGACGCCGCCGGCGACCGTGACATCTCGGTGCTGATCTGGACGACGACGCCCTGGACGCTCCCGGCCAACCAGGCCATCGCGCTCCACCCGGATCTGACCTATCAACTCGTCGACGTCGACGGCGAGGCACTGGTGATGGCCGAGGGCCTGCGCGACGCGGTCCTCGAGGACTGTGACGTCGACAACTGGGAGGTCCTGACCGAATTCGAGGGCCGCCTGCTGGTCGGCGAGATGGGCGAAGGCAAGGGATACGCCGCGCAACACCCGTGGATGGACCGCGAGTCGGTCCTGCTACCCGCGCACTACGTGACGCTCGACCAGGGAACCGGCTGTGTCCACACCGCGCCCGGACACGGCCAGGAGGACTTTGCGCTCGGCCAGCAGCACGACCTCGACGTCCTCTGTCCGGTCGACGAGGAGGCGCTCTTCGACGTCGACCTGTCGGTACGAGTTAGCGACGACGAGACGGTTGACCTCGAGGGCATGCACGTATTGACGGCCAACGAGCACATCGCCGAGTCGCTCGACTACCACGGCAAGCTGCTCAACGAGCCCGGCGACCGCATCACCATCGAGCGCTACCCCTACGGCTGGCGCAGCAACAAGCCGGTCATCTTCCGGGCGACCACGCAGTGGTTCGTGGCACTCGAGCCCGAGACGGTCGGCAACTCGGAGGGGTTCCGTCTGCGCGACGAGGCGCTCGACGAGATCGACGAGGTCGATTGGGTCCCCGACTGGGGCCGCGACCGCATCCAGGGCATGGTCGAGAGCCGCCCCGACTGGTGTATCAGCCGCCAGCGCACCTGGGGCGCCCCCATCACGGCGCTGTACTGCGACGCCGACGACTGCGAGGGCGCCGTCGCCACCCGAAAGCTGGCCGACCACGTCGCCGATATCGTCGAAGAACACGGTGCCGACGTCTGGTTCGAGTGGGACCTCGACGAGCTCGTGCCCGAGGGGACCGAATGTCCCGAGTGCGGCGGCACCGATTTCCGCCGCGAAGAGGACATTCTCGACGTCTGGTTCGATTCCGGGGTCTCCTGGGCGGCCGTCCTCGAGGAGAAGCTGGGCATCGAGCAGCCCGCCGACCTCTATCTCGAGGGAAGCGACCAGCACCGGGGATGGTTCCAGTCGAGCCTGCTGACCGGCGTGCTCACGCGAGATCGTTCCCCCTACGAGGCCTGCATGACCCACGGCTTCGTCACCGACGAAGATGGACACAAGTACTCGAAGTCGAGTCAGAACTTCGAGCCCCCCGAGGAGATGATCTCGGACTTCGGCGCCGAGACGTTGCGTCTG
>JAQCND010000372.1 GCA_028274765.1 Bradymonadaceae bacterium | reverse complement strand
CGGCAGTGACCGGCATCGAAATGCCACTGAATGTCTCCCGTCTGCGCGGAGATGCCCACCGCCGCTCCATCGCGCTCGACTGCTACGATCAGATCCTCGGACGCGAAGTCGGCCGTGGCGATGATATCGCTCCAGGCTTCGAAGGTCTCGTCTCGACATTCGAAGCGAATGTCGCCTCCATCTGCCTCGATCGCCGTCAGTTGATCCTCTTCGGTGGGAACCAGCACGACGTGTCGACTGAGTCCGTACCCAGCCGACGAGGTCCCCGAGGGATCGAAGCGGCGGTTCCACTGATCACCGCCTTCTCGCCAGTCGAGATGGGCGATCCCATCGTGATAGGGCACGACGAGGCCCTCGCGGGTGGGAGTGATCGCCGACGTGTGGATGCGCTCCGCATGGAACTCCCACCGCGACTCGGCAAAGAGACGATGGAGGCTGCCGACGGGGCGGGGCAGAGAGGTGGCGTCCGGCGGTTCCGCCGAGAGAGGGGAAAGATGGGCCTGCTGGTCGAGGTAGGTCTCGGGCGTGTCGAAATACTCGTTGTCGCCCGAGAAGTCGTCAAACCAGTCCCGAAGCTCCCGGATGTCGCAGACGACGTCCGAGAAGCGGTGGTTGAGATCCAGATGCTGGTTGAGTTCGATGAGATCGCGGGTGAACATGTCCGCCGCCGTCAAAAAGACGTCGAGACATTCGTTGGCCGGGATCTCGAGACCGAGCGGCTCGCCCTCCGAGTCCGGATCGCCCAGTTCCACGGCCCAGTGATCGCGCCGCGCTTCGACATCGAAGGTGACGTGATCGAGCCGACCTCGTGTTTGAAAATCTCGTGCCTCGGACGCCTCCATTTCGCCGAGCAGCTCTCGGATCCGCTGGAGGAGGCTCGTCAGACACAAGAAGGGATACTCGCGCGTCAGGACGACCGATGCCCCCCGATACTCCGCTTCGAGCCGTCCCGAACACAGTAGAGCGTGGAGATCGAAGGCGTGTTCCCCGGCGTAGTGACGAAGGGGGGCATAGTCGGCATCGAAGGCATACTGGAGAGATAGCCCGGTCGGCGAGGCGGTGTGCCCCTTGCGTCCCCCGACCTCCTCGAAGGACTCGTAGGTTGGGGCGACGAGATCGTCTGCCTCGTAGGCCTCGAGTTTGGAGAGACGATCGTCGAAACTCCGGACAAATTCGTCGGAGGCGAAATGATCGGAGATGCCGTAGAGGTCCTGGAGCATCGAACGAGCCGCCGACGTGACCGCCTCCAGAAAGGGAGCGGCTTCAATGGCGAGATCGTGGGCGATGACTCGACGACGATGGCCGACGCTGTAGAGCGAGATCGAGAATCCGCCATCGGTCGGGGTCAGGACGAGCTCCCACGGCTCGCAGTGAAACTCGACGATGGCTTTGCGGGCGCGCCCCTCGCACAGACGGAGGAGGGCATCCATGAGGCTCCCGACGATGCCGAAGATACTCTCCTCGGCGACACTGGAGGTGATGTTCCGGCCGTCGACGACGATATCGATGATGTCTCGGATTTCGACGAGATCGACCGACGTGCCGGCGGGTCGAATGTCGCGAAGCCCGTGGAGGTAGCGAATGTCCTCCGTCCAGTTGTGTCCGACGATAATCTCTACCGATGGCATATCACGTGAGGGTCCTGAGGATCACGGGGCATGTCGAATCCGGCCCGAATGACCAGGCCCTTCGAGTCTATCGTACAAACATTACGAATCGTCGCGATCTTCCGGCTCGACGATCGAGCGGGCGTCGGAGGTGAGTCGACGCCAGAGTGTACTCCCCCGTTCGAGGACGTGTTCGAAGCGATCGGCCAGGTCCGCGCCGAGGTGGATACGCCGAGTCTGCTCGAGATCGAGTGCCCGTCCGAGCGCACTCGATTCGAGCTCCGAATGAGCCAGGAGGTATCGCTTGGCGTACCGAGGTCGATAGACGGTGAGTTTGAGATATACATCTCGTGTCTCCGGGGACATCTTCCCCGACGGAGACTCGGCGGGAGCGTCGGGGCGATGGAGCGGGACGGTCGCTTCGCCGGTCGCCTGGTCGTCGGAGGGCTGTCGAGAGGGATCAGTCGAAACCTCGACGGGAGTCGGTTCTTCGAACGATGGAGTCGAGTCGGGCTCGAGATGTCGGCGAAACCGCTCCGTCACCTCGTCGCGAATATCCTCGTACAGGCGCTCGACCTCGTCGTCTTCTCCCTGGAGGTCGATTTCGAGTGAAGGCGTCTGAATGCTCAGTTTGTACGTCACGACGAATCCGTGGCGCGAGGAGATGTCAAGGGTTGGAGTAATGGCTCCGAAGACTTGAGAGGGACAGTATATTTGACGTCTGCAAATCGTATCAAGTTCCGGTCCGCCTCCAGAAGGGCAACCGCATGAGAGGTATCGGCAATACACTCGCAGTCGGACCTCTGTCGGGCCGCCTTCATCGTCCTGTCGAGGAGTCACCGAAGTCATGGGCCAGCCGGAAGGCTCACCTCAAAGATGCACGGGCATGTTACAGACATATCGAGGCGCTCCGTACTCATATCGAGTGGACTCGGAGGGCCTCCGGCTCTCAGCCGGCTCATGTCCGCGATCGTTCCATTCTGATGCGATGGCTCTACCGCCTCCAGCAGGATCATCGCATGTGATGGCCGCTTTGACCGGGGGTAACTCGTATCGCTCGCCGGAGATACGGGGGGCGACTGGCCAGCAGAGAGGCGCACGTCGAGAACGCACGGGGTCGCTCCGAATCCGGCTCGCATCTCTTTGGAGGATTCCTCTGGCGCACCGGCTTGCAGCCGGCCTGTGCCGCGGGGGGGGGCAACTTTCACGCGACGGCCATGCCGTCTCCAGGGCGTCGCGCCCGAGGCCCACCACCACGTGCAGAGCCAATAGTTGTCGAGAACCTCCCTCGTCCGAGACTGCTCATGCGTGGGCCGGAGCCGACAACAAAACGCGTGCCACGCAGACGGTGGTTTGCTGAACGAGGGTTGAAATGATATATTCAGATATAGAGACGCATCGATCTAGCTCATACAAGTCTCGGGTTACTTCCTTCGATTCCGTCACGTCGACGATTCGCACGGAACGGCACATTTCATGCATGTTGGCGCCGATCCGGCCCAGAGAGGACGGGGAGAGAGTTTGGTATCGCCCCGCATTCGAAGAGGGATCTTTGGGATTGGCGTGACATGCCTTATCCTGTTTGGAGCTACCGTCGAGAGTCGAGCCGACTCTCGACCTCACGACGAGCGTCGCGAGACCGAGATGTCGAGTGCTCCGTCTCCTTCGCTCGACGAGGCGGTTGCGCGCATCGTGTCGCCCGCCGGATGGTGGGTGCAAGGCGCCTGGATACTCCACGCCGACGGTATCGAACGCCGTGTCGATTCTGTCGTGTTGCACGGAGTGTCGGGGCGTTGTGCGCGAGGAGACACGTGGTGGATCACCGCGAGACGGCTGACGATGACGTTCGAGCCAAACTCTGCCCTCGAGTCGTGGCGAATGCGAGCTCGAGATGGTGTGCGCGTCGCCGACTCTCGAGGACGATACGGCACGGCACCGCGCGCTCGAAGCTGGCCGTCGGCTCGCGTCCTCGTGTTGAGCGCAACGTCCGACCGGCGAGCCACTCTGCGGGGAGAGCGCTGGCGATTGCCGGCGACGCACGTGACCTTCGATCTCCGATCGCATGCCGTCGAGGCGTTATCGATCGAATCGCATCGCCGGAAAGACGATACTCGACGGCGCGACTCCAACTGATAACCCTCGATCGTGAACGGACCGATGCTCGTGGCTCGTGACTACAGACGGGAGTGATACCCATGGAACTGGGGCTTCACGCACAACTCGAACAAAAACAGCAATTGCGGATGACCCCGCAATTGCAGCAGGCGATCAAACTCCTGCAACTCTCTCGCATGGAGCTTCAGAGCCTGCTTCGCCAAGAAATGGCCGAAAACCCCTGCCTTGAGGAGGTCCAAGACCCCTACGAGGCGGAATCTCTGTATGTCAAAGAGCATGGAATCGAGCAGGACACCGGCGCTGACGAAGTCGAAGAAGTCCAGGCCGACGAACGAGACATGGACAATATCGACTGGGAGGAGTACCTCGACAAGTACTCCTCGCAGCCGATGCCCACGAACTCGTACCAGGGATATTCGACTCAGGACCTCCCCGGTCACGAAGAGACACTCTCGACGACCGAGACGCTCACCGAGCATCTGCTGAGCCAGCTTCGCCTCTCGGCGCTCGAGGAGCGGCAGCAAAGGATCGGCGCCCTCATCATCGGCAATCTCGACGACGGGGGATGGCTGACGGGGGCGACGCCCGAGGAGATCGCCGAGGACGTCGACGTCGAGACCGACTCCGACGAGGTCGAAGAAGTCCTGACGATCATCCAAGAGTTCGATCCGGTCGGCGTTGGCGCTCGCGACCTTCAGGAATGTCTCAAGGTGCAGGCCAACGTCCACTACCCGGACGATGAGACCGTCCACGAGATCATCGAGAAGCACATTTCGGATCTCGAACGCAAGAGTTTCAGCAAGATGTCCCGGGTGCTCAACAAGGACAAAGACGAGATCATCCGGGCCGCTGAAGTGATCTCCGAAATGGAGCCCAAGCCGGGAGGCCTCTACGACGAGGGAGATAGCGAGGCCCAGTACATCACCCCGGACATCTACATCCACAAGGACGGCCAAGAGTACGTCGCCACGCTCAACCGCGACGGACTCCCCAAGCTGAAGGTCTCCAATTACTACAAAAAACAGCTCGCCAAAAAGCAAGAACAGGAGGGCGAAGAGGACGAAGAGGCCCAGGAGTACATTAAAGACAAACTCCAGGGCGCGATGTGGTTGATTCGCAGCATCCACCAGCGGCAGTCGACGATCATGAAGGTGACCGAGAGCATCATCGACCACCAGCGCGAGTTCTTCGAGGAGGGTATCGAGTCGCTCAAACCCATGGTGCTCAAGGACGTCGCCGACGATATCGACATGCACGAGTCGACGGTCAGTCGAGTGACCACCAACAAATACGTCCACACGCCACGGGGCGTGTTCGAGTTGAAATTCTTTTTCAATTCCTCGATTACGCGCCGCGACGGTGAAGACCTCGCCAGTGCGGCCGTCAAAGCCAAGATTCGCGAGATTATCGCATCGGAGGACCCCGACGATCCCCTCTCCGATTCCCGCATCGCCGACAAGCTCGAGGACCAGGACAACATCGATATCGCTCGTCGCACGGTGGCCAAATATCGAGAAAAAATGGGGATTCTCTCGAGCACCAAGCGCAAGCAGGTTTTTTGAACGATGGAACTCGGCGTCTCCCGTCTCGTCTCGACACGGCGACGGCGTGAAATCACGTTCGGCGAGGCCCTGCATCTCGACGCGCCGTAGGGATGCAACCCCCGCCGAGACGAGTGGAATGTCGAAGGGGGGTGGATGACATCTCGGACAATGGGATCTGGAGTTTCGATACGAGCCTACACTCCGGCTCGATGGGACTCGCGAGATTCCACTGGAGCGGCTGCTCGCCTCTCGTCACCACGAGAGAGGCGAGGCTTCCCGACGAACGAGGGCGTTGATGGCGATCCCCAATCTGTACTGATACCCTACCATCAGGAGCAACCCCATGAATGTGAATGTATCCTACCGACAGATGGAATCTTCACCGGCGCTTCGCGATTACGCGGTGCGCAAGTTGGAACGCATCGTGGGCAAGTACGTGCGCGGAAGCGCCGATGCCTCGATCGTCATGACAGCCGAGCCGTTCGGTCACGTGGCGGATTTCAAAATCTCGATCAAGAATACGACGGTCAAGAGCAAAGCTCAGAGCCACGACATGTACAGCTCGATCGATCTGGCGCTCGAGAAGATCGAGAAGCAGTTGCGCCGTCACAAAGATCGATCGCGAGACCACTACAACTCGAACGGAGACGCACGCGCCTTCAACATGGGTGTGCTCGCACCTGTCGGAGGGAGCCCGACGACGATCGGGGACGACAACGAAGTCGACGGGGAGTTTGAGGAGGATTTCGAGCGGTATCCCGCGCCCGACGACGAACTTCCGGAGGAGATCGACGGTCAGGAAGTGGTCATGGAAGCCGGGGATTCGGACGATCGAGCGATGGTCCTGCGCAATCGAGAGTATCAGGCCGAGCCGATGACCCTCGAAAATGCCGTGGTCAAGCTCCAGAGTATGGACGAGCAGGAGTTCTTCGTCTTCAATAACGTCGAGACGGATCGTCTCTCGATTGTGTATCGTCGCAACGATGACAACATCGGATTAATCGAGACGGGCTGAATCTCTCGCTCCAATGCCTTCGTTTCGTCGGGAGGGTCGCCATCTCCCTTCCGCAAGCCCCCTCGGCCGACCGAAGATTCCCGTCGATGGGAAGGTCGGTGGAGGGGGTTTCGTTTGCGAAACACACGTCTTAACGCGCCGGATTCTCTCTCGTCTCTTCGACGCGCCCCTCATGGAACAGAGACATACGGAGTTGTGAGGGTCTCATCCCGACATCCGAGAGGTTGACGAACCTCGCTGCCAGAGATTACGACGGCGATTCCGAGTCGATACACCACGGATGGTAACCACGCTGCCAACTCGCGAACGAGGAGTAAATCGATGGAGGAACAACCGTACGGACTGTGGAAGAGCGCGCTGACACCGGAGTCGATGGCCGGCGACCTGACGTTTCGCGATGTCGGCTGGTCGGATGACGGCGAGACGCTGGTGTGGCTCGAGGAACGCGGAGGAGAAGGGGTCCTCGTCGCTCGTCCCCGAGGCGAAGCTCAGCGAGATCTGACGCGCGAGCTCGAAGTCCGCGGAGGCGTCGGATACGGCGGAGGGGCCTTCAGCGTACATGGCGAAACGGTCTACTTCGCAGCCGCCGACGGGCGACTCTATCATCTCCAACTTTCGGGGGGCCGGCCCCAGCCGCTCACCCCGGCCTATGGCAATGTCGCCTCTCCCACCGTCTCGCCCGACGGCGAGTGGCTGGTCTTCGTCCATACCGATGGTGACGAAGACGTCCTCGCCGCCGTCGACACCGAGGGGGCGCTCTGGCCCCTCAAGATCGCTTCGGGCGCCGACTTCTACATGCAGCCGACCTGGCATCCCGACGGGGAACAACTCGCCTGGATCGAGTGGGACCATCCGAACATGCCCTGGGACGAGACGCGCCTGGTGACCGCCGAGCTCGAGGCCGGCGAGGGGACGCTCGAGGCTGAACCGACCTCGGAGACGAGTCCATCGGATGTCTCGTATCTCCAGCCCGCCTATGCCCCCGACGACGAGACGCTCACTTTTTTGAGTGATCGCGACGGATGGTGGCACCTCTACGCTCGCGATCTGGAGACGCACGAGGTTGAACAGTGGACCGAGGGCGACTTCGAAGTCGGAGGCCCAGCCTGGGTCCAGGGGATGCGTTTTTACGACTGGGCCCCGAGTGGCGAACACCTCGTCGCCCGGCGCAATCGCCAGGGACGCATGGATCTCGTGCGTCTCACGCCCGAGGGAGACGAGCAGACGCTCGATGTCATCGAGGAGTACACGGCGGTCGAACAGCCGCTGCTCTCCGACGATGGACGAGTGGCGATGATCGGCAGTTCGAGCCGCATTCCGCCGCGCATCATCACCGCTCAATCGGGCGATGATTCGCGGATCGAGCGCCGCTCGTCGACCGAACGCGTCTCTAAAGAGTCGCTCTCGAAGATGCAGCCCGTCCGTTGGACGGTCGAGACCGACGAGGGCGAGACCGAGGTGTACGGCAACTACTATCCGCCCACGAATCCCGATTATCAGTCGAGTGGAGCGCCGCCGGCCATTCTCATGATTCACGGAGGACCGACCTCACAGCGCGTCGCCACCTTCGAAGAGCGCAACCAATTCTTTGCGACGCGCGGATTTGCCGTCCTGGGTGTCAACTACCGGGGTAGCACCGGATATGGACGCGACTATCGCGAGTCGCTCTACGGCGATTGGGGCATCGCCGATGTCGAAGATGCGGTGGGCGGTGCCGAATTTCTCGTCGACGAGGGATACGCCGACCCCGACAGGCTGGTCGTCATGGGGGGAAGCGCGGGTGGCTACACCGTGCTCCAGTCGCTGGTGACCCATCCGGGGACCTTTGCCGCCGGTATCTGCATGTACGGGGTGTCGAACCTCTTTTCGCTGACGATGGATACCCACAAGTTCGAACAGCACTACACGGACCAGCTCGTCGGCTCGCTCCCCGAGGCGAGCGATACCTATCGCGAGCGCTCGCCCCTCTTTCATGGCGACCAGATCGAAGACCCGATCGCGATTTACCAAGGGGCCGAAGACAAGGTCGTGCCTCGGGAACAGTCCGAGTCGATCGTCGAGTCGCTGAAGTCCCGTGGCATCTCCCACGAGTATCACGTCTACGACGACGAGGGACACGGATGGCGCCAGCCGGAGACGATCGAGCACTTCTACAAAAGCACGATGGACTTTCTCAAACAGTACGTCATTTTCCACTGAGACGCGACGGCCGGGCCCCGGAAACCTACCGGGGCCCGCAGCGTCTCGCCCCTTTTCTCCTCTGACCGAAGCTCTCGCCTCTCTCGAGCGCTACTGGTCCTCCGTTTGCTCGCCTCCTCCGACGGCCTGCATTCCGGCACACGTGTGCCGACCCGTTTGCATGACGATGGCGATGGCCCCGAGTCCCGGACGAGAGCCACAGAATTCCCGCCGAGGAGTTGACGGAACACGAGCCGTACGGCGGGGATGCGCGCAAGCTTGAAAACTCGTCCCAAAATCCAGACAATGCTCTATGAATGGTGGCGGACTGTCCCCTCCCGTGCCGCCATCTCTCGCCTCTCTGACGATCGCGAGGAGCGGATATGACTGGAGACAGTGCGAAGTGGTGGGACCAACGGCTCTGGACCATTTGGCTGGGACTCGGCGTCCTCTCGATAGTCGCGCCCGGATGTACCTTCGAGGCGACCCAGGGTGGCACCTGTGACGTCGAAAACGCCCAGAAAAACGGTTACATCTGCCGAAATGGCCAGTGGCAGCCATTCGAGCCCGACGTCTTATCGCGAGGAGACGCCTCCTCGTCTACTCCGATGGATACTGGCTCCGACTCGCCCTCGCCCATCACCGAAGACGACTCGACGTCTCCCTCCGAGTCCGATGCCCGAGATGGGACGTCGGACCCGAGCGACGCGGCCGATGTCGAGGATGAAGCAGATACGTCGTCTCCCGCTCGCGATGCCGACGCCGAGCCCGATACTGCGCTGAACGATACGTCGTCTCCTCCCGAGGATGCCAGTGAGATACGAGATACCGCTCCGTCTCCCGAGGATGCCGCACCAGGGGACGACGACGCGAGCGACTCGGTCGATGATCGAGATGGGAGTGCGCGGGATACCGACAGAGGAGATGGCGACGCTCGAGATACCGACGGGAGCGACATCGACGATCGTGATGCCGATGGCGGTCGTGACAGCACTGGATGCGACGACGATTCAGAGTGCCCGAGCAACGTGTGTCGTAACAATACATGCGTCGCCGCCACCTGCAACGATGGCATCCAGAACGGCGGCGAGACCGATGTCGACTGCGGCGGCCCCGACTGTTCGGGATGTGCCGAGGGCCAGGCATGTCAGAAGGAGCAGGACTGTCGGGGCAGCGATCTCACGTGCATCAACGGAGAGTGCCTCACGTGTAAGAACGGTGAGACACGACGCACGCCCCCCTCGACTCGGCAGTCGTGTGGTTACAAAGATCGAGGAACCCCTTACGATGCCTGCCAAAACAACCAGTGGAAGACGGCCGCGGAGTGCCGAGGCGTCTGGTACGCCAGTTGCGAAGAGTATTTCGCAGACAACCCCCAAACGGGCGCGGGGCAATACGAACTCGA
>JAQCND010000367.1 GCA_028274765.1 Bradymonadaceae bacterium | reverse complement strand
GGCCTGCAGGGATGCTGGCGCTCCGGACCGATATCGAGTCGGTCCGGAAGGCCCGGCTTCGGAGCGCCCCTGTACTTCTTCCGGAAGCGGGCTTCCAGCCGGCTCACGCTCGCAGTGGGGAATTTCTCATACGATCGCCCTGACGTCGCTTTTGGGCCCTTGCCCATCATGAGTTCAAAAAATGTTGAACACGGGGTCGACCCGGTCCTGAGACGGTAGTAATGGGTGCGAATGCACGGTGGGCGGCCGTCTCCACGAATCGGTCAAGCCGGAGGAGCAAGGAGGGATGGGGCGTCGTGCGCTCGACTCGAGCGCGCCCTCTCCCGTATGATGAGCATTACAGCCTCGCAGAGGCGAGTGGCTCGTGCCGTGATTGTGTTATTGACTCTATGATCTCTTTCGATGCCATGAATCAAACGTACGAACTCAGCCCGGATCGCCTCCAGCAATTCGACGTCTTCGAGGGATTCGAGCGCGACGAACTCCGGTATCTCGTCGACCTGATCGAACTCCGTTGCTTCGAGACGGACGACACGATCGTCCGAGAGGGAGAGACGAGCCGAGAGCTCTATCTGCTCGGTCAGGGCGCAGCGGGCGTCTTCCATACGCCCGGGCCCTCGCCGCGAGACGAGCGACGGCTCGCCACGCTCGAGGCGCCCGCCGTCTTCGGAGAGCTCGGCTTCGTGCTCGGAGAACCGCGCACCGCGACCGTCCGAGCCGAGCGGTTCTCGAACGTCTGTGCCATCGATGGCGACGTCTTTGAGACGCTCCAGGAGGAGCGCCTCGAGATCGCTCACAAAATGGTCGTCAACGTCCTCCGCA
Organism: Bradymonadaceae bacterium; assembly: GCA_028274765.1. Lineage (GTDB taxonomy): Bacteria > Myxococcota_A > Bradymonadia > Bradymonadales > Bradymonadaceae > CAJXPB01. Next base: position 739 of record JAQCND010000367.1, on the reverse strand, counting down.
TCGTCTCGCGCCGTCAGACCGATCTCAATCGCGATCTCCTGAACATCATGGAACAGCAAGCGGGCGTGGCGCCGGAACCCACTGGAGACGACGTCGATGTCGGAGAGCAATTGATGCAGCGCTGGACGCTCTGAAAATTGCTGTCGAGCGATCGGCTTTCAGACACGTCCGATGCGAGCGAAGAGGGGGACCTCGATGGGGCGAATCCGGTCGGGATCGCCCCAGGCCTCCTCGAGTTCGCCTCGAACCTCCTCGATGGGCGACTGGCCGTGAAACTCGATGTAGCGCTGAACCGACGACCACGTCGACATGTAGCCGACGAGGCGCTCGAGTGGCCCCTCGAACCGACACCGCAGATCGGGCACCTCGAGATCCTCGAACGGAAAGGGGAGGTTGCGGTACGCCTCGGTGATGTAGTCGAGCTCGGGGGCCCAGAAGTCGTCGAGGATCTCCTCTGAGAACCGCTCGATGATGCCGTCGACCGCCTCGTCGACTTCGACGCTGTTGTACGCCCAGACTGCCAGGATTCCCCCCTCTCGAAGCACTCGTCTCACCTCGTCGTAGAACGCCTCGAGATCGAACCAGTGGACGGCGGCAGCGACCGTCACGAGATCGACACTGTCGTCCTCGAGGTCGACGTCCTCGGCAGGAGCCTGTCGATAGTCGACGCGGGGGTGCTCGAAGGCGCCAGCGAGCTGATCGGCGTTGATGTCCGTCGCCACCACCTCCTTTAGCCGCT
>JAQCND010000364.1 GCA_028274765.1 Bradymonadaceae bacterium | reverse complement strand
GACGTTACAGGATAATCGGGGCAAAAATCGACAACACTCGTCATCGTGAGCAGTCGATATTGACAAAAATCGTCACCGGTGCGCATACAACGGTGACACTGAGCGTCATCGCCGACGTACGGCGTCACTCGGTCGCCACGAGCGCTCCTCGCTCGAATCGATGCGGAGGATCATTCACCCTCGTTTTTCGTGATGGTCGTCTCCGTCTCGCTGTCGGTGTAGACGATGGTCTTGTCGCTGCTGGCGGGGTTGAGATCCTGAGTGACCTTCACGGCGTACCAAAGGCCATCGTCGGTGTTGGGACTGAATTCCGAGGTGCAAGCATTGTTACAACTATCGCTCGAGCCGCCGGCATCCGTGTAGACGCGTACTGTGGTGTTTTCCAGATTGGGATGAGCGAATTCCAGATATTCCTCCCATTTTTTGCGCCCATCGCTGCCACAATCTGCGTAATACGCGCAGCCGATGTTGTAATAGGTACCGTTTCGCGCCTTGAACTGCTCCTGCCCCTTCTTAACCTCCATCGCGTACTGATCGAGGCGAGCGATTTTCCCCTTTCTGAGATATTTGGTGTAGGTGACCCCGGCCATGGCGGCGAGTACTCCGACAATGGCGACGACGATCATGAGTTCGATGAGAGTCATGCCTCGGGGCGAGACGCCTCGAGCATGGAGGGAGCGTGTTCCGTCCTCGTCGTATGAGAGCATGGGAGGACTCTCCGGTTGAAGTCGATGGATGGGGCGTCCAATGGTAGTTACGATCATAAAGAGCCGCTCGCGATGTTTCCAGTGCTCCGGTATCAGGGAGCGGGGGGGCTTGGAGGGCGAGTCGGGGAGGACGCGATCGAGCGCATTCGCCCCGAGCTCCCAGACGACGGGAACGGAGACGCTCGGACGATCGCTTCCGAGTCGAGGACGAGACTCGCCGCGTCCCCCGTCTTGATCGGATTGCATGGCCTCCTCCGGGGGGGTCACACGTCGATATCGTACTTGTCGAGTCGGTAACGGAGGCTTCGAAAGGAGATGTTCAGTTGGTCGGCGGCTTCTTTTTGGACCCCGTCGGTGGCTTCGAGCGCCTTGCGGATGAGACGCCGCTCGAGCTGTTCGACCATGGCCTCGAGGTCGAGTCCCTCGTCGGGAATGTCGAGATCGCGCGTCACCTGGTCGAACGACTCCTCCTGCATGTTGTAGGGGAGCACGTCTCGGGTGATGAGCTCGTCCGTTTCGAGAGTGACGGCCCGCTCGATGATGTTTTCCAATTCGCGGACGTTGCCGGGATAGGAGTAGTTGAGCAAGATGCGTTTGGCCTCGGCCGTGACGCCCTCGATGGCATGTTCCTCCGAGTCCGAGTGTGCGTCGATAAAGTGTTCGAGCAGAAGCGGGAGATCTTCGCGGCGCTCCCGAAGCGGAGGCAGTTCGATGGGGATGACGTTGAGCCGATAGAAGAGATCCTCTCGGAAATTGCCGGCCTCGACTTCCTCGCGGAGTTTCCGGTTCGTGGCCGCCAGCATCCGACAGTTGATCTCGATCTCTCGGTTCCCGCCGACGGGTTTGATCTTTTTTTCTTGGAGGACCCGCAAGAGTTTGACCTGGGTCGATTCGGGGATCTCCCCGATCTCGTCGAGCAGGACCGTCCCCCCTTCGGCGGCCTGGAAGAGGCCCTCTTGATCTCGGTCAGCCCCGGTGAACGCTCCCTCGACGTGGCCGAAGAGTTCGCTCTCGATGAGATTCTCGGGGATCGCCCCACAGCTGATCGGTCGGAAGGGTCCGTCTGAGAACTCGCTTCGACGGTGGAGTTCGCGTGCGACCAACTCCTTGCCCGTCCCGGACTCGCCCGAAATGAGAATAGTCGAGTCGGTGGGTGCAACGCGAGTGATACGCTCGAAGACCTGTTGCATCGGCTCGGACTGACCGATCAGAGCCCCAAAGCGGGTCTGTTCCTCGATGCGCTCTTTGAGATAGAGGTTTTCGCTGACGAGATCGTATTTTTCGAGGGCGCGCTCGACGACGACCTCAGCCTGCTCGACCTTGAAGGGCTTCTGGATGTAGTCGTATGCGCCCTGTTTGATCGCCGAGATGGCCGACTCGGGCGTGGCATACGCCGTGACGACGATCACCTGGCAGGCGGGATCGAGCTCTTTGGCCTGTTCCAGCACGTCGAGGCCATTCACACCGGGCATCTTCAGATCGGTGACGATCAGACTGAATCGCTCGCCGGCCTCGAGACGCTCGAGCGCCGCTTTCCCTCCATCTTCGGCCACCGTCTCGTAGCCTCGTTTGTCGAGCATGATCGAGAGAAACTCCCGCATGCTCTGTTCGTCGTCGACAATCAGTATGGGCCGATCCCCCCCGACATCGGGGGACGAAGGCGACGGGTCGTTCATGGGTCGGCCTCCTGGTGGGTCGCTGAGTGAGCACGATGGGCGTCGGACGCCGAGTTCGTCACCTCCCTAGAAGATGCGTCCTCGGCCGGAGATAAAAGCTCCAAGTCGTCAGCGTCAGCAGATTCGGGAAAGAAGAGGGTCAGGCGAGCTCCCTCCAGCCGGTCGGGTTCTTCGAGCTGAATGCGCCCTCCGTGGGCCTCGACCAGGCGGTGAGTGGTCGCCAGTCCCAGCCCCGATCCCTCGTCGCGTGTCGTAAAGAATGGCTCGAAGATGCGCTCGGCCTCGTCGGGATCGACGCCAGATCCGTTGTCCTCGACCGACAGTCGATACAGCGATCGATCGTTCTCCTGGAGCGATTCGAGCTCGAGCCGAATGCGGGGCGTTCGGTCGTCTGGTACGGCCTCGAGGGCGTTGTTGAGAAGGTTCCACAGAATCTGTCGGATGGCCTCCCGGTCGACTTCGAGCGTCATCGGCGTCCCGTCGGTATGGAGGTCGAGCTCGAGGTCTCGCTGTTCGCCCTCCTCGAACAATTCCAGCACCTCTTCGACGAGCTCGTCCAGATCGACGCGTTCGGAGCTGAGGTTCGAGGGACGACTGTAGTCGAGAAATTCGGAGATCAGCATGTCGAGGCGATCGACCTCGCGCAGGACGATGTCCATGAGGTTCGAGGCACTGTCGTCGAGTTGGGCGACATCCTGGAGCATCTCGACCGAGCCGCTGATCGACGCCAGTGGGTTGCGAATTTCATGGGCGATCGAGGCGGCCAGCTCGCCAATCGCGGCCATGCGCTCGGAACGCTTCTTTTCGGCCTCCAGTCGTTTGATCTCGGTCAAGTCCTGAAAGACGACGATCTCGCCGATTGGTGTATCGGTGCCGTCCCTGAGTTCCGAGAGAGAAAACCCCAGAAACATCGTCTCTCCGTCGGGCGACGTCCATTCGCACTCGAAGCGATCGTTCGACAGGTTGCCGATCTCCAGGACACTCGCCGCTTGCGGCTCGGACTGCTGTTCTCGCACGAGAACCTCGGCCATTCCGGGAAAGATATCTTCGAGTGGCTGGCCGACGACCGAAGAGGGTTCGAGTCCCGTCATGGTTGCAGCCGCGCGGTTGAAAAAGATAATCTCCCCTTCGCGATCGATGGTCAGCAACCCGCTGTCGAGGCTGGCGACAATGTTTCGGGTCAAATTGCGGAGGGTCGCCAGATCGAGACGTCGCTGCTCGAGCTCTAGACGCGTGCGACCGAGCCGGTCGCTGAGGTCGCCTGCCAGAAAGGCCACCATGAAGGCAGCCGCGCAGTTGACAGCCACCTCGAAATAGAGGGGCCGCGCCGAGGGAGCTTCCTGGTGAAATTGAAAGATGGGATGGCTCAGACCGCCGACGGTGGCGAGGCCGAGCCCAATCATGAAGGCCGAAACGATCGCGGCCATGATGATCGCCGAACGACGGCCCACGACGATCGCCGCACTGATGATGTTGATATAAAACAGAAAGACGAAAACGCTGTCGAGCCCATAGGTCAGCAGGACGAGCAGGCTCGTGGTGGCGACGTCGCCCGTCAACTGGAGATAAGCGAGCTGGTGGAGGTCGTCACGTTGCTCCAGAAGGAGGGCGTAAGCGATCGTCAGGCCGTAGGTAACGACGATGAGCGAGAGGAGCGCGAGATGGCGCGTACTCGAAAAATCGTTCCCCTCGGCGATCCCCGCCGCGATCATCCCGCCCAGCAGAAAGGTGACGGCCGCCACTCGAAAGGCCATCAATCCCTTGAGGCGATCGCGTAGCGAGGGCAGCGTCGGAGATGTCGAGGGGACGTCGAAGAGAGGCATCGAGGCAGAGCGGCCGTCAGTTTTGCTGAATGTTGCCGGCCATCGTGAAGATCGGGAGATACATCGCGATCAGCAATCCTCCGACGACGAGCCCGAGAAAGACCATCAACAGGGGCTCGAGCATCGAGGTCAGGTTGTCGACGGCAACGTCGACTTCGTCCTCGTAGAAGTCGGCAATTTTACCCAGCATCGTGTCGAGTGCCCCCGTCGATTCGCCGACTCCGATCATCTGAACCACCAGATCGGGAAACACCCCGGTCTCCTCCAGAGGATCGACCATGTTCTGGCCCTGACTGATCTGCTCCTTAGTATACATGATGGCTTCCTCGACGCGCTTGTTGCCCGTTGTCTTCGAGACGATCTCGAGACTGTCGATGATCGGGACGCCGGACGAGATCATCGTCCCGAGCGTTCGGGTGAATCGGGCGACGGCACTCTTTTGGACCAGGGGACCGAAGAGAGGAGCTCTGAGGAGGGCGCGATCGATGATCCTGCGAGTCGGAGGATAGCGATAGAGCGCGACGGTTCCGAGGAACACACCGGCGATGCCGACGACGATGAGGAGAATGTTGCTCTGGACTGCCTCCGACAGAGAGATGACAAACTGGGTCGGACCGGGCATTTCGCCGCCCCCCATGTTCTGGAACATCTCCTGAAAGGTTGGAATGACCTTGTAGAGCAATACGACGACGACGAGAAAAGCGATGGCGAGGACGGCGATCGGGTAGGAGAAAGCGCTTCGGATCTTGCGCTTCAGCTTCATCGACTTCTCGAGCTGAACCGCCAGTCGATTGAGAATGGTATCGAGAATACCGCCGACCTCACCGGCTTCGACCAGGCTGACATAGAGATCGTCGAAGGCCTCCGGATGCTTGTCGAGGGCGTCCGCCAGCGTCGACCCCGATTCGATGTCTTTTTTGACCTCTTTGATGATCTTTTGAAAACCACTGTGAGGCTCGGCCTCTCCGAGAAGCTCGAGACACTGGATGAGAGGCAGCCCGGCGTCGATCATCGTCGCGAACTGCCGCGTGAAGACAACGACATTTTTGGTGGGAACGCCTCCGACAAGCGGAATCGAGATGTCCCACTCCTCGGATTTTTTCTCAATGTTCGAGGGAGAGATCTGTTGCTGGCGGAGGCGGCGCTGGACTTCATCTCTGCTATCGGCCTGCATCTCTCCCTGTCGCATTTCCCCTTCGGCTTGCGACTCGCCTTCCCAAACGAAAACGGGCATATCGTCCTCGTGTCGTCTCGAGTATGGGAGCGGGATTGACGCTCGATGCTATATTTGAAGGGATATCGTTGAGTTTGGCAAGTTTATCGGTTTCCCTTCTCCGAGAGAGCTCCTCCGGGGGACAGTGACGGCCGGTGAGGTCGGACGCGGTCGCTCACGTGTACTGAATGTCCGAGTTGCGTCCGGCTCGCCCCGGCCCCGACGACGAGGAGGACTCACTGCGCTCCTCGGGGGTATCCCCCGTTTCGACCTTGTCGAGCATCGTCTGGAGCTCTTCGGTGTCGTTGCTCCTCGCCATCGCGTCGTCTCGGGTGATCTGGCCCTCTCGATAGAGACGGGCCAGCGATTGATTCATGGTCTGCATGAAGGTGTCGGCCTGTCCGACCTGCATGGCGCTGTAGATCTGGTGCGCCTTGTCCTCGCGAATCAGATTGCGAATGGCCGGCGAAGGGATGAGGATCTCGGAGGCGACCGTGCGTCCGTTGCCGTCGGCCCTCGGGATCAGTTGCTGGCTGACCACCCCTGTGAGGACGAAGGACAGCTGCGCCCGCACCTGCGGTTGCTGATGAGGCGGGAAGACATCGATGATGCGATTGACGGTCTGGACGGCACTATTGGTGTGGAGCGTCCCGAAGGTCAGGTGACCGGTCTCGCTGATCGTCAGCGCCGCCTCGATCGTCTCCAGGTCGCGCATCTCGCCGATCAGGACCACGTCGGGATCTTGGCGGAGGACGTATCGGAGCGCCGTCGAGAAACTCTCGGTATCGGCGCCCACCTCCCGTTGATTGATCAACGAGTTTTTGTGGGGATGGAGAAATTCGATCGGATCTTCGATCGTCAGCACGTGCGAGCTGCGCTCGCGATTGATTTTGTCGACGATCGAGGCGAGGGTCGTCGACTTGCCCGACCCCGTCGGGCCAGTGACGAGTATGAGCCCCCGGGCCTCGTTGGCAAACGTCCCCACCACGGGCGGGAGCCCGAGTTCCTCGATCGAATGCGTCTCCATCGGAATGGCCCGGAAGACACCCGCGACGGCCCCGCGTTGCATGAAGATATTGGCCCGGAACCGACTCAGTCCCTTGATGCCGAACGAGAAGTCGAGCTCGTTGCGCTCCTCGAATTTTTGCTTCTGGCTATCCGTCAGCACGCTGTAGCACAATTGCCGAGTCGTCTCGGAATCCAGTTTGGAGGTTTTCAGCGGGACGAGCGTGCCGTCGATGCGAAGTTGAGGGGGGGATTTGACCGTGACATGGAGGTCGCTGGCCCCCTTCTCGATCATGGCCTTGAGGAGTTGATGGAGATTCGGCATGTCATCTCACAATGCAAGTGGGAGGAGTTCGATTTCCCCGCGTTGCAACCGCTAGCTGACGGGAGTCTGCGGACGGCGCGAGGGGAGGGTACGCGATGCGACGACGGGCCGAGCCCTCAATCCGGCGCCGTATTGCGAGCGACTTCTTCAGGGGTCGTAATGCCCTCGACCATTTTCTTGATGGAAGCCTGCCGGAGCGTATCCATCCCCATGCGAATGGCCTCGGCCTTGAGCTCCGCCGACGAATATCCCTGGATGACGTATTCTTTGAATTCGTCGTTGACCTCTAGGACCTCGAAGACGGCGGTCATCCCGTCATAACCGGTCTGATCGCAGTTCTCACAGCCGACGCCTTCGCAGATCGGCTTGTCGAGGTGTTCGTCGGGGACTTGGAGCTTGCGGAGGCGATCCTGGTCGACATCGGCGATCTCCTTGCAGTGATCGCAGATGCATCGGCAGAGTCGCTGAGCGACGACGACCTCCAGGGCGGCCGTCACCAGGAAAGGTTCGACGCCCATGTTGAGGAGCCGACTCACAGTGCTCGGCGCATCGTTAGTGTGGAGCGTACTCAACACCAGGTGTCCGGTCAGCGCGGCTTTGATGGAGATCTCGGCCGTCTCGAAGTCTCGAATCTCGCCGACCATGATGATGTCGGGATCTTGGCGGAGGAATGATCGCAGGGCGGCCGCGAAATTCAACCCGATGTCCTCCTTCATCTGGCACTGGTTGATCCCGCCGAGGTTGAACTCTACCGGATCTTCGGCCGTCGAAATATTCTCGGAGGTCGTATTCAGTTCGCTGAGGGCCGAATATAAAGTCGTCGTCTTGCCCGAACCGGTCGGCCCCGTCACCAGGCACATGCCATGAGGCTGGTGGATCGCATCTTGGAAAGTCTCAAGGGGACCGGGCTCAAAGCCCAGCTTGGTCATGTCGAGCTGGAGATTCGATTTGTCGAGCAGTCGCAGGACGACCTTTTCGCCGAACATCGTCGGCATGACGCTGACCCGGAAGTCCATCTCCTGGTCGCGTCCCATCTTGAGTTTGATGCGCCCGTCTTGGGGCAGCCGGCGTTCGGCGATGTCGAGGCTCGCCATGATCTTGAGGCGCGAGATCATGGCATCTTGGAGCTTCCTGGGGGGATGCATGGCCTCGTGGAGGACGCCGTCGATGCGGAATCGCACCCGAAAATCTTTTTCATAGGGCTCGATATGGATGTCCGACGCCTCTTTTTCGATGGCGTCGACGAGAATCATGTTCACGAGGCGAACGACGGGGGCATCCTCGGAGGCGTTGGCGAGGTCGTTGACGTCGACGGCCTCCTCTTCCTCTTCGACGTAATCGACATCGTCGACATCCATGTCTCCGAGGATCGAATCGTAGTCGTAGTCGAGATCCTCGGCGGCCTCGTCGTCCGCATAATGTTCGTTGAGTTTCTGCTCGATCGCCGATTCGGTGGCCACGACGGGTTCGATCTCGTAGCCGGTCGAAAACCGGAGATCGTCGATGGCGTAGACATTCGACGGATCGGCCATCGCCACCACGAGCGTATTGCCGGATCGGTTGACCGGCACGCACTGGTGGCGCTCGGCGATCTTGTCCGGGATGAGTTCGAGTACCTCGCCGGGGATGTCGATCGCATCTAGCTCGACCGAGGGCACTCCGTGGTGTTTGCTCAGAAACGAGCTGAGGTCCTCTTCGTCGAGGTATCCGAGCTTGGTCAACTCGTAGCCCAGACGACTCCCCTCGCGCTCGGAGCGCTTCTTGGCCTTCTGGAGCTCATCCGGAGAGATGACCTGCTCGCGGACGAGCATCTCGCCGAGTCGTTCGTTGCTGTCGCTGGCGTCTTGATCGTTCGCCATGGGTGAATCGCCGAGTTTGAACCGAAATGAGTGTGATGATGGAAAGCGACATGTTCGATCGCGCCGTATCACCTTAATTCGACGTCAAAATGGTCGCAATCAACGGTATCAACGGCGCCCGAAACTGTCAATTCAGGGGGGACGCAATCGCACAGGGATTCATCCCAGACAGAGGCGAGCCGGCTGGGAGCCCACTCCGGGAGAAATACAGGGGTGTCCCCATGTGTGTTCGGACAAGCTTGTCCCCGGTGCTGCAGCGACCCAGATGGACCCAACAGGGTGGAAGCACTCGTCCAGCCCGAGGGCTCTGGTGGTTAAATTTTCATTCGAGGGATAGCCATGTCATATACAGGCTGGGAGCTCACTTCCGGAGGACATACAAGGGCGCTCCAGGAGGCGTCTC
>JAQCND010000356.1 GCA_028274765.1 Bradymonadaceae bacterium | reverse complement strand
GAAAACTGATGATGGTGATCGGCGCGGTACTGGCGACGGTGTCGTCGGCCAACGCCTCGATCCTGTCGGCCGCTCGCGTCAACTTCGCGATGGGGCGCGACAAGATCCTGCCGAACTGGCTGAACGAAGTTCACCAGAAATTCCAGACGCCGTATCGCGCGATTGTCGTCACTGGAGTCGTCATCCTCGGGATGATCGGCATCGGCGTCGGCGTCGAGACGCTCGCCGACGTTGCTAGCTTTACCTATCTGATCACGTACGCCCTCGTGCATCTGGCCGTGATCGTCATGCGCTGGGCCGATCCGCCCGACTACGAGCCGGACTTTCAGCTCTCGACGTTTTCGTCGTGGTGGCTCTATCCGTTCGGCGCCTATCCGCTCATTCCCGCCCTCGGGCTGCTGTCGTGTCTGGCGATCATCACGCAGATGCGGACCATCGTCATCCTGATTGGCACAGGGCTTATCGTCATCGGCATCGTCTGGTTTCTGGCCTTTGCGCGGTCGCGAGCCGAAAAGGTCAGCATGCTCGGCGAAGCCATCTCGGCCGTCTCGACGGGAAAGACCGAAAAGACTGGCTATCGTATCGTCGTCCCCGTCGCCAACCCGGATACCGAAAAGAGCCTTCTCCGGCTCGCCGCCGCATGCGCTCGCGACCACGAGAATCCCGAGCTGATCGTCATGAACGCCGTCGAGGTGCCCCAGCAGACGGCCCTCGCCCAGAACCTCGAGTTCGAGGAGGAGCGCGTCCGACGTCAGCGCATCCTCCTGGAGACAGCCTCCGAGATTACCTCGGATCTGGGGGTCGGACTCCGGACGCGAGCGGTCCTCACCCGCGACGCCGGCGAGGCCATCCTCAACGTCGTGCGAGACGAACAGGCCGACCGCCTCATGATGGGTTGGGCAGGCGAACGCAAGGGACGCAATTACGTCTTCGGGAGTACGCTCGATGAGGTCGTCCAGAACTCGCCCTGTGAAGTGAGCCTGATGAACGTCAAACAGGGCGCGATCGGAGACGTGGTGGCACTCGTCGGGGCCGGGCCCATCTCGCCGCTGGCAGCCCGACAAGCCCGCGAGATTGCCGAGAGCGAATCGGCGAGCTCCCTGACGCTCCTCAATGTGCAATCCCCCGAGATCGATGCCCCCGAGGAGACGGGGCGAGCGCTGATCGAACAGGTCGCTGAACAGGCCAGTCTCGACGCCGACCAGTACGAAGCGGTCGTCGAAGTGACCGACGACGACATCGTCGATGCGTTGGCCGCGGCTTCGGAACCCTATGGGACGGTCTGTATCGGCGCCTCTCGCGACGGAGCCTTCAAACAGGCGCTCTTCGGGTCGACACCAGAACAGGTCGCCGAAAAGGTCGGTGGGAACATCATCATGGTCAACCAGCCCTTCCAGCCTCGCACGGTCTGGGAGGCCCTGATGGAACGGTTCTAAACGCGTCCATGTCGCGCGACTCCGGAAAGAGGGCAATGGAGGATGAGCGCTCTCGTCAGTCGATACGGGGGGGCGGGGCGAGGAGCGAGGGTTCGCGTCCCCCCTGATAGCCTCGAGCCAACATGCTCGAGGCTCATCTCGCTCACCGCATGAAGACCACATCATCCTCTCGTTCGAAATCGCATCTCACCCGGAGGGGAGACGTATACGTGCTGCCCCGTGGCGCGTGATGGCACTCACTGCCTACGAGTCCCTCGTGACGGCCTCGATCAGCCATCAGACGGGTGCCAGGGCGATCGCACAAGGCATTCCCCACTGCGAGCGTGAGCCGGCTAGAAGCCCACTTCCGGAGGAAGTACAGGGGCGCTCCGAAGCCGGGCCTTCCGGATCGACTCGATATCGGTTTGGAGCGCCTTGATGCGTCCTCGACGTGAGCATCCCTGCTGGCACGTGGTTTCAGCGATTCCCTGGCGGGAGGATGGAGGTGACGTAACAAGGAACGAATCGTGAATGTGTGGCTTATACCTTTAATGCGATCGCCCTGAGATGGATGCACGTATTCCTTGGACTGCGATACGAGTCGATCGTATGATGGAGGAGAGCATATCAAGCGAAGACAGAGCGCATTCGAGATGGTGACGACAAGTGGGGGCGTGTCCACCAGACCGCGCATGCCTGCTCGCCCCCGAATGGAGAAATTGATATGAGTGCTTCATCTCGCGGTTCAGACTCGACGGCCCTCACCCGATTTTCAGGCGATCACTACTACGCCAAGAGCAAATTTCCGTCCTTCTTTCACGATCAGTTCTATATTTATGGGCCTGATGAAGAGAGCGTGAGGTTCTTTGTCGAACAGAAGGCGTTCAAGCTCAAAGAAGCCATCAAGGTCTACAGCGACGAGTCCAAGCAAAACGTCTGTCTCGAGATTCAGGCTCGAGACGTCATGGACTTTTCGGGGACCTATGATGTCGAGACTCCCGACGGCGAATACGTCGGCGCACTCCGACGAAAGGGCATGAAGAGCCTGGTTCGAGACGAGTGGGAGATCCTCGACTCTCGCGATCAGGTCATGGGCAAAGTTCAGGAGGACTCGACCGCCAAAGCCCTCATGCGGCGGTTTCTGAGCGATCTCATTCCCCAGACATTCCACGTCGAGATCGATGGCGAGCAGGTGGGAATCTTCGAACAGCGCTTCTGGCCATTCAGCCCACGATACGACATCGATTTTTCGATCGACGAGCACGATCGACTCGATCCTCGGCTCGGGGTCGCCTCCATCGTATTGCTACTCGCCATCGAGGGCGAACAAGATTGACGCGTCTCCAGCGTTCGCCTCGAGGACGGGGGAGAAGAGAGCGTTGAATAAATCCGGAGGCATGTCGGTCCAACAGCTGACACTCGCCCCGGCGAGTCTCGAAATAAACACGAACATCCGGGGGATAGCAGGGTCTTCCTCGAGGTCGAGCGGCGAGAAAAAACGCAATCGGGCGAGCAATCCGCAACCGACGACCACGCGATACTCTCTTTCAACGCAACGATGGGTGACGATGACATGAATACGACGATACGATGGCGTAGCCTGGGAGCACTCGTGGTCTGCAGCCTCATACTATCGGGGGCGCAGTGTGGACACAGCGGAGACGAGACTTCATCCGAAAAGGAGATGAAGCAGTCCGACGAGAGCGACGAGCAGACGGAATCGGCCGAGCAGGCGGCTCAGGCCTCGAACGAGATGGACTCGAAGGATGACGACATGAATCAGTCGGCACGCGAACGCGTCAATGATCCGGAGGTCGACGACAAAACCCTCGCCGCACTCGTCGAGGGCAACAGTACCTTCGGCTTCGAGCTCTATCAGAAGCTCCGCAACCGGTCCGAGCAGAACGTCTTCTACTCGCCGTACAATCTCTCGACGGTCCTCGCGATGCTCTACGCCGGGGCCGAAGGCAAGACGGCGAAGCAGATGAAAAAGACGCTCGGCTTTGAGCTCGCCGACGGCACACTCCACCCCGCCTTCAACCATTTGGATCAATCTCTCCACGCCGCCGCAACTTCCGAGGGCGGATCGGGCAAGCTGAAGCCCGACCAGCTCGAGTCCGGAAAGAAGAGATCGTCCGACTCACAAGAGACCTCGAAAGGCAAGGATGACCCCGAGAAGGGCAACGCTCTCCAAACGGCCAACACCCTGTGGTCGCAGAAGGATTATTCGATCAAGTCGAGTTACCTCGACGTGCTCGGCGCCCACTACGGCTCGAGCGTCAAGACGGTCGATTTCCAGGACGCTGCCGGCGAGTCGGTGCAGCGCATCAACGACTGGGTGAGTGAGTCGACGAACGATCACATCGAGGAGCTCGTCTCCGAGAGCGCCATCAATGACCGCACGCGCCTCGTGCTGACCGCCGCGATCTATCTGCGAGCCAAATGGAAGTCGACTTTCGACCAGGAACAAACCGAGGAGGCCGATTTTCAGACGCTCGACGGCGAGACCCGGCAGGTCGACATGATGCACCAGAAGCTGCGAAACGGCTACCGCTATGCCGAGGGCGAGATGTACGAGGCCGTCGAACTTCCCTACCGGGGCAATGAACTCTCGATGGTCGTGCTGGTGCCCGACAAGGACTCGTTCGAGGCGGTCGAAAAGCGACTCGACGCCAAGCTCACCTCGAGCCTCTTCGATTCGCTCGCCTCGCAGGCGGTCGATCTGAAGCTTCCGAAGTTCGAGTTCGATACACAATTCTCGGCCAGCAGCATGCTCCAGGATCTCGGCATGAAGCGAGCCTTCTCGAATTCGGCGGACTTCGGCAAGATCAGTGAGGAGAAACCACCGCTGACGGTCAGCGACGTCGTCCACAAGGCCCGCATTACCGTCGACGAGACGGGCACCGAGGCGGCTGCGGCGAGCGGCGTGACCATGGAGGCGACGGGCATGCGCATGGACGAACCCGACTATCGGAAAGTCACTGTCGATCGACCCTTCGTGTTCATGATTCGCCACCGGAAGACGGATACGGTGCTGTTTGCCGGTCGCGTCCTCGAACTCGGTGAATGAGTATCGATCGCGAATGCTACCCGCTCAATGGGGGGAGAGTCCCATGATCATGCGTACCATTTCGTGCTTGTTCGCCCTCGTCGCCTGCCTGTCGATACTCGGATGTGAGCCGATCTACGGAGGCGGAGAGGAAAGCCACACCACGACCCAGACCGTTTCGGGCGGCGAGGCGGAGTGTCGCGACTGTCGCTCCGTCGAGTTGCAGGGGTGTTACGACGGCGACACCTGTCGGTTTTCGACCTTCGACTCGCGCGTCCGCTTCGGCCGGATCGATACCCCGGAGCTGGACGGCGACTGCCGACGGCAGGCCCGGGCGGCTCGCCAGGCACTGTTGGAGCGACTCCGACAGGCCTCGAGTCTCTGTGTCACCAAGACCGGGATGGGGCGCTATGATCGTCCCATCGTGGAGGTTTGCGCCGACGGAGACAACGTCAACAACTGGCTGATGGACGAGGGATACGCCGTCGATTACGGCAAATCCACGTGTGAGCGGGAGGAAGAGTCGGATGGCGATCCGGAGGGGGAATCGGACGAACCTTCGCCGAACGACGACGATCCGTGCTCGGCTCCCGACGTCGATTGCTCGGATCTCGACTCCTGCGAGGAAGCCAGGCGATATCTGGAGCCCTGCGACGGCGATCCCCATCGGCTCGACGCCGATGGCAACGGGGTCCCCTGCGAGTCGATGTGCGATGGGTGAACGCCAAAGACGACGAACTCGCCCCCGTTGCTGTACGGCCAGGCAGAAGGCCGACAGGTTCGAGACATTCGTCCCGTCCGGGGAGTTGTCCTCGGAAGATCGAGTGACATTGCCTTGTGCCGAGAGAGGCTCGCCTCTTCGTCCAAGTACGAGCGATCGATCGGAACGGGAGGGGCGTGGCTGCCGCTCTCATTGTTCTGGTGAAGACATCGCCCATTCGAGCGATTATCTCGACTTAGATCGAGATCACTGGCACCCGAAACACGTCTCTGCTTCGGGACGACAGTTGGTGCGAATACAGCTCGTTGCGTCCGTGGCGTTTGCGCAATTGTTGTTGACGCAACTGATGTAGTTCCGCACCTTTTGTTTCTCCGAACCGGGTGTTCGACTGAAACAATCTTGAATACAACGACTGCTGTTGTTCGGACAGCTCAACTGGCAACGCAGGTGTTCGGAACAAGAGAGGTTCGAATCGCCCGTCGGACCATAGCAACTGTCGTAAGCAGCCGGACAGTTCTGCTGAAAACACGAGAGGGTATTGCAGTTGTTCGAACGGGTACAGTTACCCAATCGATCGTAGGAGGCCTGAGCGGCGCTCGTACCGTTGAAATAGGCCTGGCGCCGACAAGACTGTCTGTTGGGTGATGAGCAGAGATTGCTGCAGCGGATGACCTGATGACAGCTCGAGCTCCCCGTACACTGCGAGGCCTCGTCGATCTGGCCGTCGCAGTCGTTGTCGCGTCCATCGCAGCTCGTCTCGTCGGACTCGTAGTTGGGACCGTAGGCATCAGTACAGCTCGTCCACTGTCCGTTCCGACAGGTTTTGACGGCCTCGACAGGTTGGCCACATACGCCCTGCTGCAGAGGACAATCCTGCCGGAGATCTTCGTCTATTCGATTGTCACAATCGTTGTCCTTGCCGTCGCATCGCTCCGAGAGACTGGGGGCACGATCGGGGTCCTGATCGTCGCAGTCGTTGGGGGCAATCGTGCCGTCTCCATCGCTGTCGATGGGCCGGCATGTTGCCCCCTGGGATTGATAGCCCGATTCGCAGTCGCAGCTTGCCTGTCCGGGTCCCTCGACCCGACAGGTCCCGTGCCCGTTGCAGTCCTCGCCCCGACACGGATCCGAAATACATCGCTTCTCGTAGGGGACGTACCCGGAATCGCACGAGCAGGTCGCGGTGCCGAACTGTGAGAGCTCGCACGTCCCGTTCGGGGCGCAGTTGAACTCACGGCAGGGAGTGTCGGGAGCTTGGGGGTCCGTATCCGACGGAGTCCCGGTATCTGACGTCGAGGTATCGAGGTTCGGAGGCGAGGTCGCATCACGGTCGGGGGACTGGACCCCGTCTCGATCCGGTGAGGGTTCGACGTCGCGGATACAATCGTCGCCGGAACATCCACCGTCTCGGCCAGAGGGAGGCTGATCGGAGGGCGCCCCCCGTCCATCCCGCGCGTTGACATCGTTCTCTGGAGATGCCCCTCCCCAGATGTCGGGCCGCTCGAGAGAAGGAGCCGAGGAGGCATCCCCGGAGCTGGCATTCGATTCTTCACCGGTAAGCGTCCCTTGAGCACAGCTCGCACTCCCCATGACGAGCAGTGCAACGATGCAGGTTCTGCAAACGATTGATCGCGCCCCATCGAGAACGCGCCTGCGTGATGTGCCGATGTCTCGGCTCTTCATGATACGCCCTCCCATGAGATGACATCGAGGATCGAGAACATGTCGAATCCTTCTTCGTCCATGACTGGATTGTAAAACGATGGGGGGGTGAATCAATTCCCCTCGCCGAATGCCGGCTTCAGTCCAGGCCCTGCTCATGTCTTGTCAAGATACTTGTAGTTACCTGGAGTCCCTCGTCTCGGCCCCGATGCCGAACGATGATGTATGACGGGCCGCTCGAGACACTTCGGGATATGAGCGGGCGTCGACCGTCGAGGTCGCGCTCGAGCTGGGCCCCGACTCTCGAGTATCGCGCGATTTCGAGCCACGAGACGACTGGAGAACGATGCGCCCGCCCGATCGACTCTCACCGCAACCTGGCCCGTCGTGCGACAGGCTTATCCGACGCATGGACATGGCGATGGAATCGGAAGACTCGGGTTTGCCTCCCGACCGTGTTCCGGCCATTCCTCGATCTCTGTCTCACGCTCTCTGGCGGGGTGAGTCGCTCGATATCGCCTCGCGACGACCCTAAGCGATGGGGGCTCGCCATTCGTCGTTCTTGCAGTACCTGGTACTTCGTGCCATTCTTCGGTGCCCACTGCCACGCCTCAGTGCCCGAGGAGGTGACTTTTCCGTGACGACACTTCTCACCACTCTGGTCGGCATCGCGCTGCTTTTTCTCCTCGTCGGGCTGGCCATCAACATGCTAAGTGCCGTTGCTCGCCTGTTTGCCACACTCCTCTTCGTCGCCGCCTTTTTGCTGGTGGCGACGGTCTTGGGCGTCGTCGTCGCGGCCGAACTCGGCATGGTTTGAGGCACTCTCAGCGATGTATCGGGAAGCTTTGCATCGCCTTCCGAACGGCTCCCGTGAGGCGCGATCTGGCGAGGAGGTGGACGTATCTTCGCTTCTTATGCGACGGGTCACCTCCGACTTTCAATTCGAAGCCGACTGCTTGCGCCCCTGCTGGTCGACTCGATAGATGCTCACGCCGAAGGTGCCACACTGTCGCTGGTCTCGCCAGAAGTTCCAATGCATGTAGACGTTGCCGTCGGGGCTGACAATCGCCTCCGGAGGCTTCGGGTGGGGCGCCACCTCCTCCGAGATGAGGATGGCCTCGGAGTCGAACATCGTCTTGCCCGAGGAGTCGACGATGTTCACCGATGTCAGCTCGCCCGTCTTTCCGTCGATGACGAACTCGAGTTCTGCGTTCAGATCTGGATCGTTCATCGGATGACTCGGTCCGAAGCGAGAGGCGAGGCTCGGCAGATAATCGCCTCCCCATCGGGGATGAATCTTGCGGTGGATCGTGTTGATGTAGCTCGCCGCCTTGTCGACCTTGGCGTTGACGGCCGTATGATTGCCGGGTTGGACCTCGGTGATGTAGTTTTCGAGCGTCGCCTGCAGCGAGCCCTGGGATTTTTCGATTCGCTGAAACATCTCGTGGCCCACGCCCTTCTGAGCCCGAGCTCGTGAATTCGACTTCTTCGACGTATCCTCGAAAATCTTGTCGTAGTCGGAGGCGCTCGGCATCGGAAGGGGGCGGTTGGGACGGTCGGACGAGGTGTCCTCGGCTCGCTTCTGAGACGTCGATTCCCTCGAGTCCTCGGAGGGCTTCGGCGAGGGCTTCGATTCAGATGTCGATGGGTCGGGTCGCGTCGGCTCGTCGGGGGCTTTCTTCGAGGACTCAGAGGAGTCGCGCGATGCGTCTGGTTTCGGGGGCGGGCGGGGGCTATCGGGGGGGCGAGGCTGTTTCGAGTCGGGAGCTTTGGCCTTCAGTCCGGCGCGTGGCGATTCCGCCCCGGATTGGACTTCCTTCTCGGCTTCCTCGCCCGGCTTGTCGCGTCCGGGCGGGCGATTTTGATTGGTCGTCTCACGAGCGCGACGCTCTTTGTCGACGCGGTTGGCCTCGTTCGAGCGAAATTTCGCCTCGTCGGGATTCTTTGCGTTGGTCTGCTGATCGACCGTCTTGCGATTGCGCTGACGTTTCGGCTCGGGCTCGTCTTGGCTCTGTTGCGTCTCGGGGGATTCGGGCTTCTCTTGGGGCTCGGGAAGCTTCTCGGGCGGTTGGGATTCCGGGAGGTCGGGATCTTCGACGACCCCGACCTCAAAATCCTGATTCGAGGCGTCGGACTCGTCCGATTCCTCGTCGGGCTCGGGCAAGAGTGGATGAAGGGCGAGCGCCAGCAGGAGATGACCCACGAGTGCGGCAATGATGAATCCGAGCATCCCTCCCCAACTGTCATCGACGCGCTCAAAGGTCATCTTGTCAGTTCGGTTCAATCCCTGTAGTGGAGACGTAGCGGCTCGATGGAATTATCCGTTTCGACACTCTGTGCTTTCACGTCGCGTATGACGCTTCGCACCGTACTGGCTATCGCCTTCACGACGACCTGTCTGCTCCTGCCGTCGGGATGCGTCCCGAGCATCGGCGATACCTGCACGCAAAGCGCCGACTGTCCGACGGGCGCGACGTGCGATTCGACTGCGCCCGACGGATATTGTACCATTCGGGACTGCGACCCCGGTTCCTGTCCCGCCGGTTCGGTCTGCGTTGAATTCGAGGGAGAGGCCTCGTTTTGTATGAACCATTGTGAGGAGGAGAGTGAGTGTCGCGACTCCTACACGTGCCGCAATGATCCGGGACGCCCTCGATTTTGCTATACC
>JAQCND010000103.1 GCA_028274765.1 Bradymonadaceae bacterium | reverse complement strand
GGCGCGATGAGGCGGAGGGGGGGCGGAGTCGGGCCCGCAAAACAGCAGTTCTACTCCGGCGTCGACGGGCTCGTCGGGACAGAGGGTGTCGTCCTCTCGAGGAGGCGGAATGGCCTCGTCCGCATGGCGCTCCCAGAGCGGTTCCGGTTCGAAGGTATAATCGTAAGTCGGACGCTGGCGCAGCCGATTGAGGGTCTCGAAGTAATGGGTCAGCTCACCGATCTGAGGAGCCTGCTCCTCGTGAGACGAGGAGGCGACCGATGCATCGGTATGCTGACGGGGGAGGAGAGAATCCAGCCCCTCGATCGTCCGGCGTTCGATGCTGCAGATGTACTCGCCGTCGCCTTTCAGCACGCGTCGTATCTCCCCGAGCAGTTCGGGTTCGGTCACCGATCGCGAGGGATCCAGACAGAGGACCACGTCGAAGGTGTCGTCCGGAAACCCCATGTCTCCCCATCGCATGCAATGGAAGTCGAGCGAGGCCTTGTCGTGTTTGGTTCGGGCGAGATCGATCCGTTCCGGGGGGTGATCGACGCCGTCGACGCGTTCGGCCCCGAGTTCGAGCAACAACGACGCTCCGATGCCGCTCCCGCATCCGAGATCGAGGACACGACGGTTGCGAATCCGGTCGGAGAGGACTAGATAGCGCGGCAAGAGCGAATGCCATTTGCCATCCAGGACTTGGACGCCAAAGTAGTGACTCATCGGGGCATCAGCATCTAGAAGTCATCGAATTCGAGGCCGTCGAACCTCGTCGACCGAGGCTCTTTATGTCATAACTGTCGAGGACTCGAGGCGCAACAAAAATGGTGGGCCCGCCACCGTCCGGAGGGGAGACGTGTTCTCGAGCCTCTGAAGGACGTGCGCCGGCTCACATGGGAGCGATGGCGTCTCGTGTCGGACGCGAGTCCGGAGCTCGAGTCGGGCGCGATGCCGATTCGAGCCCCGAAGAGACGGATACTACGCTCATCCGAGTGCGAACGGGCTGAACGGTTCTGGTGTGCCCGAGTATCTCGGCTGATGTTGGAGACTCGCCTCGTGTTCTGACGGAGCCGCTGCTCCCGCCGTTCCATCGACCCGTATCGTTCGTACTCTCAGAGTATCCCGAGTGAGAGTCCGTTTTAACACGTCGATATGGAACTTGGAGCGCCGGCGACCCGCCGGTTTGCGGCGAAGATCAACCAGTTTTGAAACCAACTCTAAGACGACGGTGAGGTCGGGGAGAGCCATGCGGTGGGAACAGATGCATGGGGAAATACCTCGTCCCTCGTCGTCGGATGTCCACGCGATCGAGGGATAGAGCGCACGGAGAGAGGTCGAGGAGGCGAGTCGTCGAGAGCCGTGGGCAGGCCGGCTCGGCGTAAGAGAAGGAGAGAGGCAAGGACGACCCTCGTGATCCAAATGCGATTCCCCTTCGGAGAAAGCTCGATCGTCTCCCCTCTGATTCTTTCGTGTATCTTCAGGTGGAATCCGTTCAGTATGGTGATGTTTTTCCCCTATGCCGAGGGGCTCGAGCCGGGCCAAATCTGCGGATCCGCTCTCGCAGACGACGCCCCGTCGAACGAGTCGAATGGAGGGGAAGAAGGGCTTAGAATTTGATGCCCCACTCGGCGCGGTACTTCAGCCACCGGTAGACGAGGGCCGCCGTGATGGGAAGCCCAGGCACGACGAAGGCCCATGAGAGAAGCCACGTGAAGAGGACGGTCGTCGTTGCCGATCCGAGCGCCACGAGTCCTTTGTTGCGAGCCTTCTTTTCCTGTTCGGCCAGAGGTTGATCGACCTGGTCTGCCATGACAGTGCCTCCGAGAATCATCGAGTTGACATGTCCATCGTCCCTCGAGATGCAGCGCGAGGGAAAATTGCCGTGTTATTCATGCTAACAAGTGAACACGATACGTTGTTCCTGCAACCCCTTCAGGAGTCGTCGCCCGTCTCCCGGGAGGGCGAGGCGTAGAAGATCGAGATCGTGTGGCGTCCAGGGGGGACGGTAATGATGCGTTCATCCCCGGGACCGGACGAGACCAGCGTGTCGAGCGAGCGGGACTCGTCATCGACAACGAGCCGTTCGATGGGTTGTTGACGATGCGTTCGGGGTACGGCGATGCCGGGATACGCCCCTTTGTCGAGCGATTCGACTCGGGCGCCGAGCAGGTGAACCGAGATCGTCAGTCGGCGGGCCTCGGGATCCCACTGGCTGGTCAGGACCGAACGGCGCCTCGCCGACAGGAAGTTGGCGAAGTCGCCGACAGACGCGATCCAGTGGCGATGTTGCCGGGCCAGTTGGAAGACGTCTCGAAGCGTCGAGAGGACACCGGGGGTTGGGGCGCGGCGCATCGCATACGAGGGGACGCTGATGGCGAGGCTCTGGTGATGGTAGCGCTCGCTGGTACGGAGCAACGACTGGAGTCGGCCGCGCTCGAGGTTGGGGCCGTGGAGGACGAAGGGGAGCTCGAGGACTGGAAAGGGGAGGCCCCGACGGTCGATGGGATAGTAGGGAAATCCCGTGCCGAAGAGATAACCATGTTGGTCGGATTCGGTGGGACCAAAACTGTGATCGAGCCGGACATCGGCTGCCGCGAGGCGTCGGAAGGTCGTGTCCCAGTCGCTCCAGTGCCGAGCATCTTCGAGACGAGCGATGTTGGCCGCACGCTCGGGATCACGGAAGGCATTGAGGCGTGTCAGCTGATCGGTCAGATCGAGTTCTCGGGCAAAGGGGCGCAGCGCCCCGAGCCCGAGCGTCTCGATCACGCGGTCGCGCTGCACGCCCCGCATCCACAGCAATCCGAGCTCGGCTCGAGTCTCCTCGACGAGGGCGTGTTCGGTCTCCGAGAGCCGATCCGGGGCAGCGAAGAGCGTCGAAGTCGCCTCCTGTTGGCGGGCATAGTCGAGATATCCGATACTCGCCTGGAGGTTGTCGGGAGTGGGGTGGGTCACCATGACGGCGCCCGCTCGCGTCTCGGGAAAGGGCCACAGTCGAGGGAGCGGGCGGAACGACCCGAGGCGCTGAAAGAGAGCGCGCTCCAGGAGATCGGCATATGGCACGCTGGCGGTCGAGAGCGACTCGGCGGCGATCCGCTCGGAGGTCGGAATGAGACCGGGGGGCTGATCGGGCGCAAAACGCATCTTCTGTTCGGGACGCCCCTGTTGGAGGGCCGTGACGGTACAGCCGAACTCGAAGAGAAACGTATAGATGCGTCCGTCCCCGAGGCGATTGGCGATCAGGCCGGGCTGGCTATCGATATCGAGCAGAGCGGGACCATCGGGCCAGTGCTCGAGCGTTGGGGATGACGACAGGGTCCCGGCCAGCGGGACGTCGGGGAGATGAGTGCGCATCCGTCCGTGGACGTCGAGTCCTTCGACGGAGGTGATGGTCTGAGCCGAGTGGGGCTCGCCGGTCGTCGAGACACCCGTGAGTCGCTCCCAGCCATCTCCCGGTCGTTCGAGGACGACCTGTCCGCCGTCTCGCGCAAAATTCGCCAGAGCGCTGATGCCGGTCGAGGGCATGCTCCGGGCGACACGACGGGGGACGATGACGACGCGTCGTCCCGCCAGAAATTCGGGGCTGAGATTGCGGGCGAGCGACGTGGCAAACGAACCGTAGTGCTGCCAGAGGCTATTGTACCATCCGTAGCTGCAGTCGAGCTCCCCGAAGGCTTCGGCCCGACCCGCGGGCGAGTCCGGCAGCAAAAGTAGGACGTCTCCCTCGGTCTGATCGGGAGGACGATTCCCGGGGGCTTCCGGATGTGTGGCCTCCTGCACGTACGGTTGGCGGAGCAACGTGTATCCCCCGAGGCCGAGGATGAGCAACGCGAGTGCGGCAATATCCCACTTCATGAGGTGACCCCCAGCTCGAGATCAAAAGCGAAGTCCTCGTCGAGACTGGCCCGTCCCGGGCACGTCGGCTCTACTCCGGGCCAGTCTTGATACTCCGGGGTGGCAGAGTCAGGGCGATCGCATGAAACGTATAGATGACACGACGGGGCGCTCTCACCTCCGGAGTACGTCTTATCGTCTCGCTCCTCCCCACAGGGAGTCGCTCGACGATCGACCCTCAAGGGGGCTGACGGTCCAAAGGGACGATCGAGGTCGTCTATGAGCCGACGCCTCTCTAGAGCGCCGGCTCCCAGCCGGCCGATCACGTAGGAGGCATGTTCCAATGCGATCATCCTGGCGATAGAGGCATGCATCTCGTTCATCGATAGTAAACGTCGATCAACGTCGAGCCCGTATCGACCGGGATGCGTCGCAGGGGAAATCCCACGATGTGCTCGCGAACCGTCTCGATCTTCTGAGCCCCCGCCCGGCGCGCCTGGCGCCGAGGGGGACGACGGGCCTCGACGAAGGAATGATCGCGAACCGTCGCCGGCACGACCACCGAGAGATCGTTTCGAGGCGCCTCGACGGTGATGCGGAGGACAATTCCCTCTGAATCCGCGTCGCTCCGGGCGTCGTCATTCGAATCGTCAGAGGCATCTCCGGAGGGATCGCCAGAGGCGGCCGACTCGCGGTCGGCTTCCGGGAGGTCAACCTCCTCGAGCAGTCGCGCGCTGAGCTCGAGTTGCCGGCGGGCCCGACGAAAACGGCCGAAACGGCGCACGTTGGTGACTACGTGTTCGGCGCGTCGAAGGGCCTCGAACGAATCGACCCACTGCTCGAAGAGCTCGACGTTGGGATGGGCGCCAAAATGCGAGGGTCGGAGGGTATACGTCAGGGCCTGGTGATGCCCCTCGCGGCTGATCTCGAGCTGGTCGTCCAGGGAAAACGTCTTGGCCGAGCGCCCCGGCATGACGACGGGAAGCTCGCGCACCGACAGGGGGAGCCCGGATCGGTCGAGTGCCTGAAACGGCAGTCCCGTTCCGTAAGCGAAGCCGGCACGCGTCGGCTCGTACGACGTATCGTAACGCACGCCGGCGGCCGCCAACCGACGAAACGGTCCATCCCACTGCCGGCTCCACCACTGTCCGGCCATCTTGGTGGTCGTGATCGTGTCGCCCGGAAGGGTATCGACCAGGCGCTCGAGCTGATCCTGGAGGGTGAGCGGACGTCCCACGGGGGTGAGCCCCCAGAGACCGATGGGTTCGGTCAAGCGAGCAGGGGTCCCCGAGCGCTTCCAGAGCAACCCCGTCTCGCCGCCCCGTCGATTGAACACGGCAGCGCCCGCCGGAGTCAAACCGGCGTCCGACGAGGAGAGCAGAGTCGACGTCGCGTCGTGTGAGGCTTCGTATTCGAGCATCCATCCGGCGTCGTCCCCGAGTGTCGTATCGCCATGCAGCGGGATGACGACGCCGGCCGCATCACCCGGAAAGGGCCAGATGCCGGGTAAGGGGGCATAGCGGCCGATTACCCCGTAGACGATGAATCGCTCCAGAAGATCGGCATACGGCACCGAGGCCCCCATCAGGTCTGCATGCATGACCAGGTCGCCGGTCGTCGGGGGAGGACTGGAGGCCTTCGTCTCGGAGTCGCCCGCCGACACGCTGAAATCATTGGACGGTCGACCCTGTTGTATACTGACGAGCTGCTCGCCGAGGTCGAAGTCGAGCGTGACGACGGTCCCTCGCCCCACCGAGAGCGCATAGATGGCCGGGGCACCGTCGATGGCCATCAGCGTCTGAGCCTCCTCGCGAGGTGATGTCGATCCGATGTAATCGGTCTGGAGAGGCATCTTCAGGAGCTGTTTGCGGTAAGGTGCCTCGAGTCCGCGAGCGAACGTTATCCTTCGGCCCCGCTGGTGTCCGGCCTCGCCGTTGGCCGCGAAAGCCTCGCGGAGTTCGCCCTCCGGACGCTCCATCACCAACACGCCTCCGTCGAGTGCATACTGACGGAGCCGTTCTCGCATGGCGTCGGGGACGCGGTCGGAGACGCTCGCGGTCAGAACGACCACCCTGGACTGCTCGAGTTTGTCTTCGCTCAACTCGCTCGGCGTCGTCACGGCGACCGGGCCGAGTTCTTGTTCGAAGAGCCCGATCCAGGCGGCACTCCAATCCTGGTGGCGAAACGTATCGCCGCTCGCCCGAATCGCCCGATAGTCGATCACGACGAGCAC
>JAQCND010000340.1 GCA_028274765.1 Bradymonadaceae bacterium | reverse complement strand
GGAGTGAAGCGTATCGACGTCTCGTTGACGGATGACGGACGACTTCCGGCATGTCAATGCCGAGGAGGCGCCCCGGCAGACGAACGTGTTCGGGAGGGTCCGCTCGGATCCCGTGAGATACGCCGTAGCACGACGTTTGAGTCCGACTCGATGATCGGCCGGCGGGGCCGCCGGTGCTTCCAACCACACGTCGTCGAGATCCCACGGACCCGAGTCATACCCTGTTCGGGACGAGATGGACGATGCGTCCAGCTTCCGCCCTCTCCGTCTCTCAATTGCCGCCGGGTTGCGGTTGGAGCTTCTGAAGTGATTCGAGAGTATCTTCGGAGAGCTGAGGCGTCGAGTCGGAGCCGCCGGACTGCTCGTCGCGTCCCGACGCTCCGTCGTCATTCTCGTTGTCGTCGGAGGGGTCTTTGAAGCAGTAGTGAGTCCAGAGATGCGTCTTTTCGGCTCGAGGTTCGGGATCGTCCGGACCCGTCGTCTCCTTCATGAAGTACATCTTGAACGTTTTCAGTTGATTGTCGCCCTCATGGTGTGAGTTCCATCGGCGACAGAGGTATTTGCCGTAGTAGAGCCGCTGATTGCTGTGCTCGGCCATCCAGAGATTCATCATGTACTTGCGCCACCGCTGACTCTCGTATGTGGCCGAGACGTCTTTGGGCTTGGACCAGTCGATGGTGGGGTTGCGCTGGAAGAGATCGAATCGCGTCCCGTCCTTGAGCTCGGCGGGAACGACATACCAGCCATCGTCTTTGAGGGGATAGGGTGCAAACATGTTCCACTTCTGATCGAGCCGGAAGGCGACGGTCACGTCCCGGAGTTCATCGGGCATCGTATAGTTCAGCGAGGGTACGGTCTGGAGATTCCAAAGAAAGCACAGGACGATGGCACTGCCGGCGGCGGCCTGACGTATCAGTCCCGCATCCAGCGAGATCGATCGGAAAGCAAGCGTCTCTCCCAGTCGCCTCGTCCACGTGTGGCGACGGGCCAGACCCCTCCAGAGCCCTCGACCGATCGACGCCACTGGTCCCCATCCCAGAAGGGGCGCACATACGCCGAGTAGAGGGGAAGCTTCGACGAGTTTCAGGAAACCCTCGTATCCTTTGTGGCGTTTGCCCGAGGGGACGACGACTGCCCATACGTCTTCGGCCGATTCGGGGGGCAAATGCTCGTCCGAGTCACTCCGGTCGCGTTGGGTGATCGTGGCTCGAGGAAGAATCAAAAAGGTGCGAAGCAATCGGCCGAGTTTGTGCCAAAAGGCCGCGTCGCGTTCGGCACATTCGATGCGATAATCGTCGCCCGCTTGTCGGAACGTCTCGAAGCGCTCCGACCAAAATCTCGGGGGCAAGAGGGCCAGCCAGGCGACGCACGAGATGTAGCTGAAGAGCCCCAGCTTCATGGATACCGCGAAGCCGAGGTGCATCGAGATAAAGAGCGCGATCGCCAGCAGTCGAAAGAAACGGTGAAGAAACGGGACGAGCAGCAGA
Source organism: Bradymonadaceae bacterium (assembly GCA_028274765.1). Taxonomy (GTDB): domain Bacteria; phylum Myxococcota_A; class Bradymonadia; order Bradymonadales; family Bradymonadaceae; genus CAJXPB01. The sequence continues at coordinate 8,262 of JAQCND010000340.1, read as the reverse complement.
AGCCATCCGAAGCCCTCGAGTCCATAGGTCAAGAGCGTGAGCTCTTCGAGAATGAACTCTTGCTGGCGAATGAAATCTCCGACGGGCGTGGTGAACTGATCCAGATGGAGGGCGTAATACGTCGCAGTCAGGTCGGGATACCACTCGTCACCGGTTTTGAGCAGATAGGCGAAGCCGTAAATGAAACATATCTGAGCGACGTACGCGATCGTGGTGGCCGAGACGACGGAGGTACGATCCTCGTCGCGCTCCGTGCGATCGAGGGCGCTGTCCACTGAATACACCGCCGAGATCGGCAAAAAGAATCCCCAGAAGAGGAGGAGACGAAAGACGATGTCTCCTCCCTGTCCGACGAGGGGATTGCGGGCCTGAACACTAATAGTCAGCAACCAGGCGATGGCGACGGCCCACTTGGTGCGGTATCCGACGAGGACCGCCAGCGAGGCGAGAGCGGCTATGGTGAAAAGGACGATCTGAAACCACAGGGCTCCATTGGCCATGTGGAGCGAGATCCAATGACTGTTCCAGAGCGTCTCGAGGACGACCTCGCGGGGCATCACCCCGAAATCGGTATAGTGGGCCCGCACGTACCAGATCCGATTGAAGATGTCGGCGAGTAGAAGGAGCCCGAGTCCGATGCGAAAAATGGCGAGGGATCGGAAATCGAGCCGAAAAGGGCGGGCGAGAACGTCGAAGAGACGTGACACGAGGGGGGGATTGCTCATGACGAACAAAAAGAAAGCAAAAAAAATCCCCGACCGCTGCTCGAGGAACTCGGTCCGACCAGGCCGACAACGGTTCGGGGACGGTCGCGTCTAGGTACCAACTCAGCGAGGCGGCTCACCGGCCGCACCCGCCGAATCAAGCCTCGATCCCACTCCTTTAAGAGTTCCGAACGGAACTCCCTCGAGAGGAGCAGGGGCGGACTCGACGGTCAGCCGGTCCACCTCGTGACGCGACCTCTGTTGGTCGGGTAGATACTATGGTAGTTCACTGGATCACCTCCTTTGTTTCGGCAAAACGAATGCGGTCACCTAGAGCCGCTGGGGACGCACTGTGGCTGCCGACACCACCTGCGCTGTGAAGTCGAACAAGGGAGCCGTAGGGGGCTGCCTAGCTTCACATCTATACATGTTAATTATCTGGAGATGCATTTCAAGTGTATTGTTCAAATCGGGCATCGAGGTCGACCGAGGGTCCGCTCGGATACCGTGGGAGACGCCGTGGCACGACGCTTGCGGTCGACCGACTCGATGATCGGCCGGCAGGGATGCCGGCGCTCCCAACCACGCGTCATCGAGATCCCACGGACCTGAGTCACACCCGTCGACCGAGGGTCCGCTCGGATACCGTGGGAGACGCCGTGGCACGACGCTTGCGGTCGACTCGATGCTCGGCCGTCGAGCCCGCCGGCGCTCCCGACCACGCGCTGTCGGGAGCCCACGGACCTGAGTCACACCCGTCGACCGATCGGGACAACCTCCGGATACTCCCCCTGTCACGTGGGAGGCACATCTGTTTGTCGAGTACGCATGGAGGCTTCACGCATGGCCCCTCTGCGAGCGAGTTCATCCCATGGGGAGGGAGACAAGGGGGCTCACGTATCGAGATAAACGGTCAATAGCATCCGCGTCTCGCAAAGTGCTCGCAAATCGTGAGGGACGCCGGGAGCCAGAACGAGCAGTTGGCCCGTCTCGACTCGATGAGTCTGATCAGGCGTCCGAACCAGAAGCGTCCCCGACCAGACGTGAATGGTGACCTGACCCTCGACGAGGTGGTCGGGAATGAGAGCACGGGGTTCGAAATGAAACGCGACGAGTGTGAGGTCGTTCTGTCGAGCGATCGTAATCTGACGATGCCCGTCGATGGGAGCGTGCGGTTCCTCGAGGAGCCGCTGAAAGCAGTCCTCGAGGTCGACGAGTCGCTCGGGGGACGCGAAGCGCTCTCTCGGATGTTTGCGCAGACGATTGGATTCGTGGAGGACCATCTCGCGCCTCCTTGACGCGGAAATGAGACAACGGGCGAGGGACACTGGTGAACTTAGACACCACGTCTTCCCTGTCGATCGTAGCGAACCGACGGGAACGGAAGAGCGGGTTGCCTTCCGGTCGCCGGATGCCGGTCAGACGAGACGGACGACGAGGTGAAGGCGAGAGCGCCCCGAGCCGGACCGTATTCGGGGGACTCTGGCTTCTATGTTATGGTATGCGCGCAATTCGAATATTCGTCATTGAATTGCCGTACGATAAAGGAGTACGCTCGATGGATCTTCTAGGGATTGGGCTTTTGGTCGCCGTGTTCGCGCTCATCGCCGTCGCCATGGTGTTCGGAGACGAAGAGGCTGAAGAGGCTGATGTCGATCACGGATTGCACGAAGATTCCGACAGTCTCCTCGAGGAGATGGGGGAGGAGATCGCCGAGGAGGCGGGGGAAGCCGTCTTCGAGGACGACGAGGAATTCTATGAAGAAGAGGACGAATTCTACGAGGAGGACGAGGAATTTTTCGAAGAGGAGGGCTTCGAAGAAGAGGAAGGGTTCTTCGAAGAGGACGAGGGCTTCGAAGAGGAGGAAGAATTCTTCGAGGAAGAGGAAGAATTTTAGCGGTCAGTCCAACACCTCGTCGACCAGGACGGCGGCGAGGTGCTCGTACTGCTCTGGCGTATTGTAGAGCTGAGCAGAGACGCGAATCAGGGGACCGAGGGGCTCGGGGGGCGTCTTGATGGGGACTTCAAATCCGTGATCGAAGGCGAGCGTCCGCTCGAGTTCGTCGGGGGCCGAGGGGAGGCGTCTCTCGGAAAGCGGGAGCGCAGCCATCGAGCCGAGCATCTGGGCGGGAGCGGGTGGAGTGACCTCGAGAGCCTCACACACGATGTCACGAGCCTTGAGCGCGAGCGCGTGGTTGTGCTCTCTCAGATCGTCCCAGCCCTCCGGGAGGAGGGAGTCGAGGCACGCGATCGCTTCGGGGATACACAGAAAGGGGGTTGGGTCGTCGGTGCCCGTCCAGTCGAATTCGAGATGAAACGAGCTGCGCGTCTCACTCGTCTGACAATATCCGTCGCTGATCGAGAGTGGGTGAATGACGTCGCGATGGTGTTCGTCGACGTGCAAGAAGGCCGCTCCCTTCGGAGCGCAGAGCCATTTGTGACAGTTTCCGGTGTAGAATTCGGCGCCAATCGACTCGAGGTCGAGATCGAGCATGCCCGGCGCGTGAGCACCATCGACGAGGACGTCGACGTCTCGTGCATGGAGTCGGTCGACGATGGTGTCGACCGGAAGGATCAGCCCCGTCGGACTGGTGACGTGATCGACGAGAGCCAGCTCCGTGCGGGGCGTGACGGCCTCGAGGATGCGTTCGACAACCGTCTGTTGATTGTCGATGGGGAATGGAATCTCGGCGACAACAATGTCGGCGTGCGTACGCTCGGCGACGTAGCGCACAGCACAGCGACAGGCATCGTAGGTGTGATCCGTCACGAGTAGCTCATCGCCGGGATCGAATGCCATGGAGCGCAGTACCGTATTGACGCCCGTCGTGGCGTTGGGCACGAAGGCGAGCCCCTCGGAATCGGCCCCGACGAAACGGGCCAGCTCCCCTCGAGCCTCGTCCCAAAGTGGGAGGAGCTCTCGATCGAAAAATCGCACGGGTTGTTGTTCCATCCGTCGTCGGAGCTCGCTCTGGCGCTTGAGGACGCGTTTGGGAGAGGCGCCAAACGAGCCGTGGTTCAAAAAATCGGTCCCCGACTCCAGTAGCCAATGACGGTGCCAGTTGATGGTATTCAGCGTCGAGTCTCGGGACATGACGTCGCGGGGGGCAGGGAGCGATGACGGGCGGGACGAGCTCGGAGGGCCCGACGGGAGAAAAGAGCCGATGAGCAGCCGACGCTCGAGCAGGAGCGTACGAGATGGGGTCCCTCCCTCGCCGCGACCGGGACCGACATCCTGGGGCGAGGGGAGGACGCAACTGGTGGATTAGGAACTCGAGAGCTCGTCGGCCGTCTCCCGGGCGAGCTGGCCCACTGTCTTGTATCCGTCACCCCAGGCGGGAAGACGTTTGTCGTGGTCGGTCAGCGCTTCGATCGCCTGTCGGAGCGATTCGCGGTCCTTGTCGAGAAACGTTTCTCGGGTCTTTTTGGCCTTGTCACTCTCGCCGCAGGCGGCCGGATCACCGGCGCACTCGATTGCTCGCTGGACGCACATCAGCGCCATCACGTGAGCTGGCCATCGCTCGCTCTCGACCGCCCGGATGAGCGTACTCGACAGGGTCGACACGTCCGACTTAATCATCTGATTGAGAGCGAAGGTCGCGAAATACTTGGCATCGCCCTTGAAGTTCTTGTTCGGGTCGTCGGGATAGCCGTATGTCTCATCGTCGAGCGGAAGCGCAGACATGGCGCTGAGGAGCCCGCTTTTGCCACGGAGTTTGATGAGCTCGGTGACGACTTCCCAGCGGAAGGTCCCACCGTGTTCCTGGATGAGATCCGTCATGAAGGGAGCGACCCGTTCGCCCTGAATGTTGATGAGAGCCTGGAAGGCTTTGACGTTGAACTCTGTCGAGCCTTCATCGGGCGTCGAGACCACTTTCTTCAAATAGGGCACCACCTTGTCGTGTCGTGTCTGGAGAATGGCGGCCTGAAGAGACGACGACAGGTCGGGGTGCTGCTTGTCGGCACGAGACAACAGAATTTCGGCCACTTTTCCTTTGGCTTTCTCCCCCGCCTTTCGGCGAAGGATGCCGGCGACTTTGGCGAGTTCGTCGGTCTGTTCGAGCCACTCGAGCACGTTGTCGACGCCCTTGGAGCCGGCTCGAGGCAGCAGTTGGCCGAGGGTCGTCTTGCCGAGTTTGTTGCGCAGCCCCCACTCTTTGGAGAGCCACTCGGCGAGGATTGCCTCGAGTTTGGACTTGTTGTCCCCCTTGGCAAAGGGCTGCAGATAGTAAGCAGCATCTTTGGCTTTGATGGAGGCGGAGTCCGAGACTTTGACCCTGCCCTTTTCGTCTCGGTCTTCCATGGTTGGGTAATCTTTTTTCTCCCACATCGTCTGAATTTTGTCGGCGCCGGCCTGGACGATTGGGGCGAGTTGTTTCTCGTCGTCGATCTCTTCGAGCGTTTCCTCGATCAGCGATGGATTGTACGTCTCGATGAGGATTTCGAGCGCCCGGATACGAACGTCCATCGGTTCGTTGGGGCTCTTGAGCCATTTGGTCATTTTTTCGTTCATGCGCTTGGCGTTGCGCCATCGTTCGACGTCTTCGGGCGTGCGCTCACACCCGGTCGAGACGATGCCACATACGAGGCAAACGGCGGTGAAATATGTCCAGACACGTCGCGGCATGATGATCGGAAGCAATCCAGGCAAAGCTGATATCGAGGGCGATACTGGAACGCTGACTATGATGGATTGGCTGGCGCGCGTGTCAAGTCTCACCTCCTCATCGACAGGGCGATCGCATGTGAAGGGTTCTGTCCTCTCGATCGACTCTCTCCCCCGACTTTAAGGGGGCGTCCGTCGACGTGCCAGCAAGTTGCTCACGTCGAAGACGTATCAAAGCGCTCCAGGAGGGGCCCGAAGGGATGTCGGGGGAGACGCCCCATGGAGCGCCGGCTCCCAGCCGACCTGGAACGGCGAAGCCCTCGCGATCGAGGGGCTCTATCCGGCGAAGCACACCCAAACATCGAGAGGGGTGGCGAGCACGAACGCCGAATCGAACTCGAATGCAATTGCCCTCCCCTTATTGCCAAGTCGATCGCATCAGACGTATCAACGACACGACAAGATGCTCCTCCCTTCGGAGTACATTTTATCGCCTCGCTTCTCTTTCCAAAGGGAATCGCTCGGCGATCAGTCAGCAAGGGGGCTCACGTCACAGACGCACAGGGGCGCTCCCAAGAGGCATCATCGGGCGTGAAGCTCGGCCGCCTTCTGGAGCGCCGGCGGGTCGCCGGCTCACCTCCGCGATGGTTCCATCCTTGTGCGATGGCCCTCCTCATCGAAGATCATCGCATGACGCGTCGGCAAGGCTGCTCATGCCACGGATGGACGCACGGGCGGGCTTCAGGAGAGCCGCGCCCATCCCGATGGTCCCACGGGCCGTGATGGCGCTCCGCCGCTCGGTCAGCGTGGATGTCGACGACCAAGCTGGAACGCGATCGGTATTGCCTGGAACGTCACGTCTATCGGGGTTCATATCGACACCTTCGGAATCGTCGGGATCACATGTCATCATGAGGACGAAGACATATCGGAAGTTTGGAGTCCGCGCATGCAGATCGCACGAGCCGGCGAATGCGAATCGTGAGCACTCTATCGACGCAATCGCATCAACAAGACGACGTCGTGATGTCGAATCTCCGTTCCCGACAGGGTCAGGGAGGATTCGCGCTGAAGAGGAAACGGAAGCTCGAGGGCCTCGTCGAAAATCAACAGCACGAGGCGTCGAGCCCACTGAGAGAGATTGGTCTCGTCGGGCAGATTCGTCTGCCAGGGGGACTGGAGGCTCGCTTCGGTCACATCCGCCGTCTCGATCGAAAATTCGAGTCGTCCCCCGGATGACACGGAGGGACCGAGCCGGAGTTCGAACGAGCTCGTCACCTGGAGCAGTCGAACGGGAGCGCGTGCCACTCGACCGTACAGTTCGATGGTGACGTCTCGCCACGTCATCGCCACCGAGCTCGAATCGGGCTCGAGAGTGACCTCGGGCAGAGCCCCGGGGTTGAGAGAGACGCGCAACAGCTCCGAGGTGGGGAGATTGCCTAGGCCCACGGTCTCGAGCCGGGCGCGGTCCGGAGAGAGCGAGACCGTATCGGTGTCGGCACGATCGGTCGACTGGAGACCACGGCACATGAACCCGCTCGAGACGGCTGCCTGAACGAGGCGAGTGATCAGGGATTCGGTGAGAGCGATGCCCATGTCGGCGCCACGAGTCTCGAGCATCGATGCCGGAATGGAGTCGACATCGTTCGAGGCGTCGAGCGTCGAGGAGACGGGCGGAATACATTCAGCACGGTCCGATGCGAGGCCGACGTCGAATGCCCCCTCGAGTCCGGATGCCGACAGCTCCAAGCCATCGGGGGTCTCGAGCTGAGTCACCCCCCGAATGCGTCCCCGGCGATGATCAAAGGGACTGAGACGCTCGACGGCGAGGGTGTTGCGAAGCAGACCGAGCGCACGAAAGGGAGTCGGTTCGAAGAGATCTCGGGCCGCACTCCGGGCCGTTCGCCCGACGTATTGTTCGACGAGTTCGGTGAGGCGGTCGGAGGGCGTCGAGCTCGCACTCGAATCATCCTGCAGCGGCGGGCATCCGTCGAGCCAAGAGGAGGTGGTCGATTCGGCGTCGAACGTCGGGGCACGAACCAACTGGAGCCGATCTGCCGGCGAGTCGGCGCGTTTGATCGCCAGTCCGAGATGCCAGGCCGGAGTCTCGAGCTGAAGTTGACAGATCCGAATTCCGGTCTGGCGGGGGACTCGAATGGGCACGACGACCGTCACGTCTCGAGATTCGATGTCGAAGTGAACTTCACCCTCGTCGATGGCGTTCGACCACTGATCGATGTCGACAGCCGACCCGAGAGGGCCGACGGAGAGTCGATCGCCATCCACTTCGACCTCCCGAGCGTCGCGCTCGAGCTGGAGGCCACTCGGATGACGGGCTCGATAGAGAGCATTCATGCCGTCGAGCGAAAGGAGCGCTCGGGCAGTGCCGGAGCGAACATCAGCGGGAGGCTCGACGTCCTCTCGGAGTTGAAACTGATCGTCGCGACACGCTCCAATTGTCATCAGGCATACCACGAGCCCGCCGACGAGCCACCAGTGCCATCGCCCGTTGTTCATAGGGCATCCTCCCCCAGGGTCACGAGTTGCGACTGGAGCCCGTCGTCCCCGGGCGACAGCCGCTCGGCTGCAGCCACCGGTCCCCGATCTTTGGGAAACGAGAGGTTGGCGTGAAACCCGATGGGAGGAGAGGGTTCGAGCGCCCGATGGATCCATTGATCGCTGCCGCTGCTCCCCCGAGCTCGTCTTGCATATCGGAGTTGGACGCGTGTGCCATCGAGATAGAGAATGCGCGGGGCCTCTCTGTCGAACGCGAGGTCGACATGCGAACCGACGAGTCGCTTGCGTTGTTGTGACAGGGGGCCGAGCACCAGTCCAGGATCGACGATCTGGAGCTCGAAGTGGCTCTCCGTCTGACGGGCAAACCGGAGCTGCCCCCTCGCCGAGTCGAAATACGCCATGGCGACGCGTCCCTGCGAGTTAGTCTCGATCGAG
>JAQCND010000337.1 GCA_028274765.1 Bradymonadaceae bacterium | reverse complement strand
GTCGATCGAGGAGGTCGGCCGTCAGACCGCCGTGCAGCAGGAGAGTATGCAGCACGAACCATTCGTCGCGTCCCGCCTTTCCCGGCATCGAGGGGGGCTCGAATTGACTCCAGGTGTAAGCTCCGGCGATGCATTCGAGTGTCTCCGGGTCGTCTACATCGGACGACTTTGAAGAGAGGGGCTCTGGATTCTGGATCAAACTCCGCCGCCACAGACTCCACGCCACTCCCGGAATCCCCCGGCTGTAGGTCGCCAGATGGGACAGAAACGGACGGACGCCTCGTGTCTCGCTCGTCGCCTGCGACGAGGACGAGGCCTCGGTCGCGTCGTCAAACGCCAGAAACGTGCGGGCGAAGGGCCTCTCCTCGCCGGCGAGTTGGCGAAACCAGCGGATCAGTCGGTCGACCTCGAAGCTCTGGGGCGTCAGCACGCGCTCGATCCGGCCCGGCCAGACGTGTTGCAGGTAGGTCCAGGCCCAGTTGCTGCAGCCGATGATGCCTCGCCCGAGCGCCTCGTCGTTGTAGGCGTCGAGGAGCTCCCGCACCAGCCCGAGTCCCCGTCTGTGGCGCAGATAGCACCGCTCCAGCCGGGGCAACACCCATGGCGCATCCCCGCGCTCGATCGCCGCCAGTGTCTCAGTCTTTCGAGCGAAAATGGAGTCGGGCGCGGGCGGATCGACGAGGCGCCAGTCGCGCTCTCGAGCCCAGGCTCGGAGCGTCGCAGCATGGCCGCTGTGAGGCGCGCCGACAACCACCGTCGGCATGGCGGAAGTCCCCGGTTTGGGATTGAGCGCCTCGTTCAGCGCCGGCACGGCATCCCTCCAGTCGGGCTCGGGGGCGACGCGATTCAGACACTCGTCGGGACAGGGCTCGACATCTCCCACGTCTGCCTTCTCCGGAGCGTCGTCGTCGAACATCGCCGACCAGAGGTCGGCTAGCCGCGCCCGAATTCGCTGTGCGACCTCGTCGTCCGGCGACACGTGCTCCTCGACCGGCACGTAGCTCCATAGCGAGGGCGCCTCCTCGTCTGATCGAGCTGTCGACTCGTCCATGCGTCCCCACTCGGGTTCGAATGAGCGATTGAGGAGGAGAAAAGAACCCCGAAGACGCCCCTCCCGCTCCGGGCCCTAGCATAGACAAGCCACAGCGCCATACGAGCAGGACAGATGAGACTGGGCATCACCCGAGTCCGAGACGATGATGTATTCGAACGATGATCGAAGAGAATGGAGACGTCTTCCCCACATTCCTTCGAGTCAAGATTCTTACTCCGATCGCCACTTCCAAAGCAAGAAGTCCATCGATAGCGTGACGATGACGAGGAAGCCCCCCCAGTACCCTTTACTCCAGAGGCTATAGCTTGTCTCTCAACCCCATCGGTTCATTCTCGTGAGACAAGTAGCTCCGTCGAGAGCGACGGGCTCTCAAAAAAGGTCGTCGGTGTCAGCGGCCTCCCTCAGCGCCGCCAGCGTCGTGTATCGAAGCGACTGAGGGTACTTCGATTCGAAGGGGATGGGATTCTCCAACTCGTGGAGCGAGCCCGGCTCGAAGTCGACGACTTTCTTCTGGTCCGCGATCTCGGCCCTGTCCACGTATGCTTCAGGCTCTCTCTCCAAATCGGCCTCGTTGGGCTCGACCACATCCCGCACCTCGGCGACGTATCGCACCTCTCGAGCGTCTCCGGTGACGTACATCGCGACGTAGTCGAATTCGCGTCCGATTTTCACAAACCCCCACGCCTCGTTTTCCTTCAAGAACGGAAGTCCGGACTCTCGCGTGGGGAAGACTGCCACCTGCGCGTCAGGTTCGCCCTCGATGTTCTGCCGATCGATGGTGCCCGCCACTCGATTGACCGCGACTTCGGAGTCAGTCCGTTCACGTCCTCTATCCTTCGCCGTGCCAGAAGAGGCCTCGCCGGTGACGAACTGTCGATGCTCACGCAGCACGTCGACGAGATCCTGCACGAATTCGCGAGCATGTTCCTGGACGTCGAGGCCGACGGCGCTGATCTCATCTTCGATGGCTTCGGCCACGGAAGCGGCGACGGTCCCTTCAGCTTCTCGAAGCTTCCGGATCGCACGGTTGGTTCGATCGATGTCCTCGGCAATCTCGTCGGCTCTCCCCGTCCGGATCGACTCCTTCGTGAGCAGTTCCAACACCTCTGGCGTCTCGGCGAGTCGCTCGAGATCAAATTGGGCGACCGAGATTTCCTCGCCGTTTTCCCGATCGTGTTGCTTGGTCAAAACTTCGAAGGATCGACCGTCGGTCAGAATGCCCCAATCCACATCGAGTTTTTGCCGCATGTAGCTCCGCAACTGCCCAAGGTCGTCATTGTCCAGTCCATCGCGCAACGATTTGGCTTCGACGAAGACCGCGGGCGAGTCACCGGCGAAGAGAGCGTAGTCGACGTGCTTGTTGCGCGAGCCCATTTGCACCATGTACTCCAGCTCGACCTCGGTCGAATAAAAATCCCACCCCAGGAGGTCGAGAAACGGCTGAATCAGTTTGGCTTTCGTGTTCTGTTCGTCCATGCCCGGCGAAGATTCGATCAACTGCCGAGATTGCTCGACATACTCATCAATTTCATGCTCATCCATCGGAATTGTCCCCTCAAACATCAGTCATCGAAACATGCTTGGGCGAGTCAGGAGCCCATGTGAATACGGAGCCTCGCCTCGCGAATGCAAAACCTTTCCATCATCGCAGTATGTTATCGAGGCCGGGGGATACTGGCAATGTCGTGTGCAGATGAGTTTGCTCGCTCCAGCCACCAGTTCACCGATCCAACTCGACGGCACAAACGAGCATCCTCTCGATACAGATCACGAGTTCAATCGATACCACGTCATTTTGCTCTCTATCCCACCGTGTCGGTCGCGGGAATGGACTGCTCTCGGGACTCGCCTCACTTTAGGTTGTGAGACCAATATACGGACCGCTGACACTCTTGTCGGTTGGGAGCGCGAGGCAACCCGACTCGCCGACGAGGCACATACCTTCAAAGGGCAATAGTCA
>JAQCND010000100.1 GCA_028274765.1 Bradymonadaceae bacterium | reverse complement strand
CTCAATTTGTCGGCACAGTGCTCCAATACGTTCCAGAGTACCTTCAGAGCGCGATCGCGATCGGCTCGGAGATAGTCCAGGAAGGCCTGACGACTCAGGCGCAACAGGGTACTCGGCTCCGAGGTGCGAGCCGATACGTCGAGTTTCGTGTACCCCAAAAGCGCCATCTCTCCGAAGTGTTCGCCGGGGGCGAGCTCCTCGATCGGACGGCCGTCCTGTTCGACCTGAAGCCTCCCCTCGACGATGGCAAAGAGGGCCTCCTGCGATTCGCCCGCTTCGACGACGTCGACGCCCTCTTCGACCATCCATCTCTCGGAGCGCTCCGCAACCTCCTCGCGCGCCTCGCTCGAGAGGTGTCGAAAATGGGGGAGTTGGCGGATCACGCGATCCTCGGGCGTCGTCTCGCGGACGCTCCAGATGCCCTCACCCCGATCGAGCTCCATCATCACGACGGTGATGTTGTCGTCTCCGCCGGATTGATTGGCAAACTCGATGCAACGTCCAATCGCCGATTCGAGATCGTACCCCTCGGTCAGTTCCGCGATCTCGGCACTCGTCTCCGTGTGATCGTAGAGTCCGTCGCTGCAAATTAGAAACCGATCGTCGGGACGTAGATCGGTCGTGAAGGTCTCGACGTCGAGCGCCTCGTTCATCCCGACGGCCCGTGTCACGGCGTTGGGCTGGGAGAAAGTCTCGTCGGGGGCGAGCTGCCCCTCCTGGAGCATGCGATTGCGCAGAGAGTGATCGTCGGTGATCTGCTGGCATTCTCCGCGCCGAAGACGATAGATACGGGAGTCGCCGACGTGGGCGACGTAGCCGGTTCCCCCCTGGATCAGCAGGAGACTACAGGTCGTCCCCATGCCCCCTTCGGCCCCACTGGCATTGGAGAGGTCGTGGATACGAGCATTCGCACGTCGTACGGCACGATCCAGGCGATCGAGAATCGTCGCCTCGTCGAGCGGCTCGAGGTCTCCCCCGGCCTCGAGTGACGTCCGCTCGTCTCGCAGACGCTCGCGGATGGTCTCGACCCCGATGGCACTTGCCACCTCGCCGGCCGCGTGCCCCCCCATCCCATCGCAGACAACAAACAATCCCAGCTCTTTGTCGATCAGGAAATTGTCCTCGTTGTGATCGCGCTGCCGCCCGGTATCGGTCGCGGCCCAACATTCGACCTTCATGACAACTCCAATCGGCCCTGGGTTTCGTTTGAGATGATGATGTCTGAGGCTACAATGCCTTACCATTATGACGCGCGAGCCCCGATGGGTGCAACGCTGTTTTGGGAAGTGGCGTTCACTCCCCCCATCCGAATGGTCGTCGCCCCCATGATCACGTGACGTTGACTGCCGTCTCGCCCGTCCCGACCGGGCGTCGCTGAAGCGACCTGCCAATCAGGAGGCTCACGTCATGGACGCACAGGCGCGTTCCACACAGACAGCTAGGCCCGTGACGTGAGACGTCTGCGTTCTGGAGCACCGGCGCCCAGCCGGCGTGTCGAACGACTCGTGATCCCTCGAGTCGACATGCAGCCTCACATTTGAACATCTCTTTCCTCGCGGTCGATTGTCTCTCCCCCGACTCCGAGGGGGCGTTCGTCGACGTGCCAGCAAGTTGCTCACGTCAAAGACGTACCAAGGCGCTCCAGAAGGAACTCGAAGGGAGGTCGGGGCAGACGCTCTATGGAGCGCCTTGATACTTCTACGAAGTGGGCTCCCAGCCGGCCTGGAACGGCGAAGCCCCTCGCGATCGAGGGGCTCTATCCGGCGAAGCACACCAGGACATCGAGAGGGTTGGCGAGCTCGAACGCCGAATCGAACGCGGATGCGATCGCCCTGCATGCAGCCACTCTTCGGATGGGCGCTTCGATGGACAAGAGTTCAAGTGATGAGACCGCGAGTCGAATCCTCGACGGGGCCTCTCGTCGGGTTCCGAACTATCCGTCGCTCGCTTCGGGGACCTCTCCGTCGGCTCGCACCTTGTCTCGCACGAACTTGAAGAGTGTCAACACGATCGAGGCCACCGGGACCCCCAGAATAGCGCCGACCAGCCCGTACGTACTCTCGCCAGCCAGGAGAGCGAAGATGACGAGGGCAGGATGAATCTCGGCCGACGTTCCGATGATCTTGGGATTGAGAAGATTCGCCTCGACGAAGTGAATCAACAGAATCCAGCCGAGCACGAGGAGGGCCGTGGTGAAGCTCTGGGTCAGAGCAATCAGACAGATCGGAATGGTCGAGATAACGGCCCCGAAGACTGGAATGATCGAAAAAATGCCGGCGACGACGGCCAGCAGGACGCTGAACTTGATATTCAACAGGATGAGTCCGATATAGGTGAAGATGCCATTGATCAGACAGATCACGAGTTGACCGCGCACGACGCCGGCGAGCCCCTTGTCGAGGCGGCTCAAAAGCTGATCGTAGCCCGGCGTCAAATGCCCGGGGACGAGACTCCGGATGAATGTCATCAAACGGGGAAGATCGATGGAGATGAAGGCCGCCACCATGAGCGTCAGAATGATGGCGATGAAGGCCTCGAGCAGTCCGACCACCAGGAAGCGAGCAAACTCGATCAGCGAGGTCAACTGCTCGCTCGAGAAGGTAATGGCACTCTCGAGCAGACGATTGAGCCGGGTCTCCAGGTCGAGCTTCGTCTTGAGTCGCCCACTCGACTCCGCTGTCTCCGTATTCGAGGGGGTCGGCATGCGATCGATGCGCCAGGTCTCGTCACTGCGACGCGTCACCTCGAGGGGGCGATCGCCGAGATGGATCTCGTACGTTCCGGGGGTGGGTCGGGTAACGCGGAACGCCGGCTCGTCGGGAGGCCCGCGGAGCTGCCAGTTGCCGTGTTGTCGTTCGGGAGCGTCGGGGACGGTCGACTCGGATCGAAGCTCGGGTCGATCGGGGCCGAGCTGCTCGGGGCCCCGAACGAGTTCGAGATCGAAGGCTCGATGGAGCCGAGCTCGGGCCAATTCGAGTCCATTGGCATGTCCGGTCGCTCGTGCTCGAGCCCGCTCGATGGTCTCTCGGGACGAGTGGATGCCGTCGCGCACCTTTTCGCCCGGAATGAAGGCCTCGAGATAATTCTGGAGTTTCTGATTGAATCCCGGCAGTTTCTCCTGGCGAAACCGGCGAATTCCGCGCGGCACCGTATCGCCGAGGCGCACGACCTCGCCGACGAATCTCGGCACGATCAGTGCCCCCGACAGGGTGACGACGCCGAAAAAGACGAGATACACGAGGATGACCGTGATCCAGCGGGGCAGTCCCCGGGGATCGCTCGCGGCCCTCGAGAAGCGCTTCACGATCGGTTCCATCAAGTACACGATCGCAAACGCGAAGACGAAGGGCAGGAGAACCTTGTGGAAGAGGGCGACGATGAGGACGACAAAGAGGAGAAGCAGCCCCGGGAGAATCAGCTTTTTGAGGGTCGTCCAGCGCCAGTACCACGGCGTATCCGGGGGAGCGGTGTGCTCGCGGTTGGTCGTCCCTTCGGGGGTATCTTCGCCCGCATCGTCGGGCGAGTCGGCGGGGCTCGAGCTTATCTGCTCGTCCCCACCCGAATCGTCGGGCGAGTTGGCAGGGGCCGACTCCCCATCTTCCTCGTGCTCAGTCATCGGTGAGCATCGGCTATCGAGAGGGAGACGTCATCGCCCGAGGATACGATAGAGCACCGCCTGACGTATCGCGACTCCGATCGTGACCTGATCGAAGATGAGACTGCGCGGACCGTCGGCGACCTCCCCGGTCAGTTCGACGCCCCGGATGACCGGACCCGGGTGGAGGATGACCGTGTGAGGCTCCATTTCTTCTTCGACGACGTACTGGTTGATCCCCCAGTCTCGAATGAACGAATTGGTGTCGATGACGTCGCCGTGGATGCGCTCGTTCTGGATGCGGAGCATGATGACGGCATCGGCGCCCTCGAGGGCCTCTCGGCGACTCTCGGCGCGCTCGGCCTCCCATCCCTCTTCATCCTGGTTGGGCAGCAACATCGACGGTCCCGCCAGCACGACGTCGGCCCCCAGTTTCTGCAGGGCGTAGACGTCGCTCCGGGCCACCCGGCTGTGTACGATGTCGCCGATGATCGCGACGCGCTTGCCACTCAGATCACCACTCGGCCGATCGAAGGCACGTCGAAGCGTCATCGCGTCGAGGAGCGCCTGGGTGGGGTGCTCGCCCGTTCCATTGCCGGCATTGATGATGGGAAGGTCGATACGATCGGCGATCGTGTAGGGGAGATGCCGATCGTTGTGGCGAATGACGAGCCCGTCGAACCCCATCGCGATGAGGTTGCGACACGTGTCGAGGACCGTCTCGCCTTTCTTAACGCTGCTGTCTTTCTCGCTCAAAAAGAGCGAATATCCGCCGAGCCGATCGGTGGCGTATTCGAAGCTGACGCGTGTCCGAGTGCTCGGCTCGAAAAAGAGATGGCCCACCGAACGTCCCGAGAGGGCGTCGCGGTAGCGTTCCGGCGTACAAACCTCCCCCTCGTCGTCGATAAAGTCTTCGGCGAGGTCGAGGTAATCGAGAAGATCGTCCTTCGAATCGTTCTGTAATCCAATGAGACTCATAACGTGTGGTATGGAGTGGGGAAATCAGTTGATACTTTGACCGATGCGTTCCCAGCGAATCGAGTCTGCCCCGATCGACCACCAGATGCCGATCGCCCGACCCTTGAGATGCTCCAGTGGGACTTGCCCCCAGCAACGACTGTCCGAGGAATTGTCCCGATTGTCGCCCATGACGAAAATGTGGTCCTCTTTGACTGTCACGGGCCCGAAATTACGTCCATCTCCCGAGTATTTGACCGTGTAACGGTGACTCCCGAGCTGTTCGGTCTCGTAGATTTCGTGCGGGTAGAGAAATTCGCCCGTGGCTTTTTTCTTGATGAACTTGCGCGGGACGGGATTGCCGTTGAGCACGAGTTGATTGTCCTCGATAGCGACTTTGTCCCCTTCGACTCCGACGACGCGTTTGATGAAGTCCTTCGAGTTGCTGAGACTCCCGACGTCGATACAGTCCCGACGGGAGGAGGGCTTCTGGGCGAGATGACGGCGGGCTTCCTCGACGGGGAAGCTGAAGACGACGACCTCGCCGCGTTCCGGATCTTGAAAACGTGTCAGAAACGTCTGGGTCAGAGGAATGCGAATTCCGTAGATGAACTTGTTGACGAAGAGATGGTCGCCGGTCAGAAGCGTCGGGACCATGCTCTTGGAGGGAATCTTGAACGCCTCGACGATGAATCCGCGCAACAGCAGCGCGAAGACGATGGCGAATCCGATGCTCTCGACATACTCTCGGATCGCGCTCTTGCGCCGAAGATCGGCGTGCTCGTCGATGAACGCCCGGAGGTCGTCGAGCTGCTCCTCGACCGCCTCGGCATTCTCCTCTTCGATCGCGTGTCGAAGATCGTTGAGCTTCGAGCGAATCCGATCGCGGGTCTCGTCGGCGAGGTCTCGCGTCGTGGAGAGCGCATCCTCGACGTCGCGAACGTAGTCTTCAGCTTCATCCAGTATGTCAGAGGAATCCGATGTACTCACGTTCGAGGCCTCACTCGTCTTCGTCCACGGTCAACACGGCGAGAAACGCCTCCTGGGGAATGTCGACGGTTCCCACCTGTTTCATGCGCCTCTTTCCCTCTTTTTGGCGCTCCAGAAGCTTGCGCTTCCGGGTGACATCACCGCCGTAGCACTTGGCCGTGACGTCCTTGCGATGGGCCGGAATCGTCTCGCGCGCCACGATCCGGGACCCGATAGACGCCTGAATGGGCACCTCGAACAACTGTCGGGGGATGACGTCCTTGAGCTTCTTGGCGATCGCCCGACCGCGCTGTTCGGCGTCGTCGCGGTGGACGATGGTACTGA
>JAQCND010000329.1 GCA_028274765.1 Bradymonadaceae bacterium | reverse complement strand
GGGAACGTACAGATCGATCCCATCGTCGAGGGCGAATCGGTCGAACCGTCGGAAGCCGAGGCACTTCGACGCGCCCTCGACGACGCTCCCCTCTTGGAGGGACGACTCTTCAGCAAGGATCGGACGCTCGCAGCGGTGACGCTCTTTTTCGATACCGACGTCACGAAGACCTCCGAGATCGAGGTGGCCGTTCGTCGAGTCGAATCGTGGGTCGACAAGCACCCCCCGCCTGAATCGGCCGACGTCCGGCTCGCCGGACTGCCGTACGTGCGAACCGAGGTCGTCGACAAGATGCGGTCCGATCAGACAGTCATGCTCCCGGCAGCGATTCTCGTCTCACTCTTGATGCTTCTGGTCGCGTTTCGCTGGTGGCCGGCCGTGGTCTTGCCCCTGGTTGCCGTCGGCTTCTCCGGAGCGCTCGTCGTCGGCGGGATGGCCTGGTTCGGCGAGCCGATCAACATCATCAACAACATCGTGCCCCTGCTGATCATCGTCATCGGTATCACCGATGCGATCCACCTGATCCACCGTTACGGAGAGGAGTACGAGGCGGAGGGCGACCGCGAGGTCGCCAGTCGAGAAGCACTCATCCACATGGCGGTCGCCTGCTTTCTGACCTCGTTTACGACGGCCGTCGGCTTCATGTCGCTGACCGTCTCGAACACCGAGATTCTCCAGCGATTTGGCATCGTCGCTGGACTCGGCATCATCGTCGTCTATCTGGTGACGATCACGTTCATGCCGGCGATGCTGCCGACCGTCTCCGAACCCACCCGACTGGCCCGGGAGACGTCGGAGGGGAGGCTCGAGGCCACAATCGAATCCCTCACTCGGTGGCTCGCCCGCCGTCCCGTCGTCGTGCTAGTGGGCGCGGGCCTGCTCGCTGGCGGCGCGATGGCGGGCGCCTCGACACTCCGCGCCGACAACGCCGTGCTCGATCAGCTCGACGAGGACGATCCCGTCTACCAGACGACTCGCCTGATCGAAGACAAACTCTATGGAGTCCGTCCTCTGGAGGTCAGCTTCCGGAGCGACCGTCCGAAGCGATGTCTCGAACCCGCGTTTTTGAACAAACTCGATCGGCTCGAGTCGTGGGCTCAGAACCAGCCGGCCGTCATTCGAACGGCCAGCCCCAACGACTACCTCCACGAGGCCTGGTATCTGATGACCGGCGATCCCGACGTACGGCGAGCCGAATTTCCCTCTCGCCAGATGGTCGCATCACTGGTCGACATGTACGCTCGGGCGCCCGGTTCGCCGCTGTCGCGCTACATGACCGACGATCGATCGGGCGTTCGTCTGACGCTCCAGCTCGAGGACGTCGGGGCCCAAGCGACCATCGAGCTGACCGATAAACTCCGCGCCAAGATCGATGAGCTCTTCGGCGACATGGAGGACGTCCGCGTGCGATTCACGGGCGATGCCTATGTCGCCTCGATGGGGCTCGACATCGTGATTCGCGACCTGCTCTGGAGTCTTGCGACCGCCTTTCTGATCATCTTTGGGTTTCTGGGGCTCGTCCTGCGGGACTGGCGTCTGGCGTTGTTCAGCATCCCACCCAACGTGCTGCCGCTGTTGTTGACGATGGGATACA
>JAQCND010000326.1 GCA_028274765.1 Bradymonadaceae bacterium | reverse complement strand
ACAGACAAACTGAGCACGCGGCGGGAGGTTGAGGCGTACGCCTGTACCGGCGACGCAGTGATGCATCGTTCAGGGAGAGGCGTATCGTTCGAGCTCGACGTCGACCGAACGAGCGAAATCGTCGGGGTCGAAGAGCCTCCCGACCGACTGGAAGCCCGGTTCGAGCTCCGAGGATGCGTCGAGCAGGCGAGTCGCCGTCTCGACGATGATGTCGGCCGTCGTCTCGTAGGGGTCGGTGCCCCGGACGGCGGCGAGTCGTCGCGATCGCTCGAGATCGAAGGCGAGTACCTCGAAGGGGGCGTGTCCGCCCGGATCGTTGTAGGTACGCCACCACGAAATAACCTCGTCGGCAATGGGCTGGAGCCATTGAGCGAGCACGGGAAGGTAGTCCGACGAGGCCGAGAGCAGCCGTGCTACCGTGGCCCCGACGGTCAGGCACGACTCGACGCGATCGACCTCACCGAGATCGGGCAAAAAAAGCGCCTCTCCGCCGGGGAACCAGACGCCGTACTGTTGCTCGCCGCGATCGTCGGGAATCTCGTAGACGTGCGAGCCCGGCGTGCGTTCGACCCAATCGCCGTCGACCCAGGCGCCTCCCGTGTCGGAGAGCGAACGAAAGATGGACTTCTGCGTGCCGGCGCTGGGGCGCATGCCGCGCACCCCGTAGCTGACCCCGACGGTCCGCACTCCCGAATCGAGCGCCGCTCGTCCCGCCAGCACGCCCGTCGCGTATTCGAACGCACAGGCCGGCATGAGCGTGACGTCTCGCTCGGCCGCCTGTTCGCCCCATGCATCGCGTACCCACCGAATGAAGCCCTGCTCGCCCGTCGTGTCGAGATAGTGCACGTCGTTGCGCACGGCGGCTTCGACGACGGGCGGTCCAATATCCGTAAATGGACCGGCACAGTTGATCAGGACTTCGGCCCCTTCGAGCATCTGGTCCAATGAGTGGGGATCGTGGACATGGCCCTCGCGGAGGGTGGGCATGGTGTCGTAGACATCCCCGAGGCGCTTCGAGAGACGCTGCAGTTTGTCGAAACGGCGTCCCGCCGCCATGAAGTCTCGCCTCCGGGCGCTCAGCGTCTCACAGACGAGTCCGCCCGTGAATCCCGTGGCGCCGTAGACGACGATCGTCGGTTGTGATCCTCCGGAGCCCATGGCCCCTCCTCGCACGTGTTCGATGTGAATGATGATCGTCCGACTGGCTCGGTCGCCAGACCGAGGTATCATGCCCCGTCGGGCTCGTCTCGCTGTTCGGTGTTGCGCCGTCGTTGGAGATGAACGATCTCGACAGAGAGCGCCAAACTCGTGGCGGAGTAGATGTAGACTTTCGAGACGCGCTGGCCCGTCCCCTCCATGACGAGCATCCTTCTCTGTTGATTCCTCGAGACGGAGGTCGTCGGTCGCGAGCCCCCCACGCACGACGTTGTCGAGGGAACTCATGGGTCTCTTAGACTGGACTTTCGCCATTCTCCGATACCTCGACTGGAGGCAGGAGGCAGACACTCGATTCTTGTCGGCCAACCCCTCCGAAACAGGGGTTGGCAACAAGCACATCCCCTCCTCCTCAGTCCCTTTGGGAATGGCCCGTTCAAAATGGCGAAACCCTGGCTTGGGACTTCATCCATCCAATTCGTCCTCCAGGATTGTCTCGAGCGTGTCGGTCAGTTGCTGACGAATCGAGGTCGGAGGCCCCTCGATGACACAGCCGGCGGCATTGTGATGGCCGCCTCCTCCGAAGCGAGTGGCCAGTTTGGAGACGTCGACGTTGCCGCGCGACCGAAAAGTGACTTTCCAGTCGTCTCCCTCGATGTCGCGGAGCTGAGTGGCGACTTCGACTCCCTCGATCGATCGCGCGTAGTTGATGAAGCTGTCGGTCAGTTCGGCGACGGGCTCGCCGGACTCGACCATGGAGTCGTCGATACGCAAGAAGGCGAGCCGCCCGTCCGGCGACACGCTCAACGTCTGGAGGACGTCACCGAGTAGTTCGATCCGGCGGCGAGGCTCGCTCTCGTAGAGCTGACAGGTCATCTCCCAGGGATCGACGCCCGCCTCGAGGAGCTCTCCGGCCACGCGAAACGTCGTCCTGGAGGTGTTCGAATACTGAAAACTCCCGGTGTCGGTCATGATCGCACAGTAGAGACATTGCGCGAGGTCGCGATCGATCTCGTGCCCCGATCGTCGGATAGCTCGATACAGAAGTTCGGCCGTGGCCCCCGCGGTCGGGCTGCGAACGTAGTGGTCGGCAAAGTCGTTGTTCCAGGTTTCGTGGTGATCGACGACAATGGTCGTCTCGCCCCATCCGCGATCGGGGAAGTCGGCGCCGACTCGATCGGGCTCGCCGAAATCGAGGGCCAGGGTCGCGTCGTACAAAGCCGATTCGGGGATGGACTGTCGCACGCGATCGGTACCGGGAAGGAAGGCGTATTGGTCGGGGACACCGTCTCGGTTGTAGAGATCGACGTCGCAGCCGAGTGCCTCCAGCCAGAGACCGGCCGCGAGTGTCGAGCCCATGGCATCGCCGTCGGGTTCCTCGTGGGAGACGACCAAGACGGAGTCGCATGCCTCGAGCCGATTCAGCATGATATCGAGGGCCCGGTCGAGATCGTCGTCAGGCGAGTCGAAATTCGGCATCGAGGGGGTGTCTGGGGAGTCCATGGCGAGGATCACTCGTATCGCTCGAGGAAAATCCAACTATCCGCCCCCCCACACGGACGAGAAGGCGCGCTCGGAAGTCAACCCGTTTCAGTGACGTCGCCTCTTGCGACGAAGACGGTTCAGCTGGAGGCGTCGTCTTCGCCCTCTCCCGTCTCGACGTCCGAGAGGATCGTTTCGATGCGACGGGCCCGTTCGATGGTCTCGTCGAACTGAAAATCCAGCTCCGGGACGTACTTCGTATCGAGGCGCTCGGCGACTTCCCGCCGGAGATAGCCTCGGGCGTGTTCGAGTCCCTCTTGGATGGCCTCTCGTCGCTCCTCGTCGTCGTGGAGCGGCATGTAGTAAACACTGGCGTGCTTGAGATCCGGGGTCACCTCGACATCGGTGATTTCGATCCCCTCGACGCGCGGATCCTGGATGTCCGTCAGCAGTAGT
>JAQCND010000325.1 GCA_028274765.1 Bradymonadaceae bacterium | reverse complement strand
GTAGCCATGGCCGGTGTTGTAGCTGTTCAGGTCCGAGACCGAACCGGAATAGCCCTGATCTCGGCTGGAGTTGGCCTGGAAGGAGCCGTCGGACGTGGCGACGTTCGAGACGCTGGAGGCGATAAAGGAGCCTCCGCCTCCCCCTCGCTCGCTACCGTTGGTGGAAGCACCTCCGCCTCCGGAGTAGCCGCCGCCGCCACCGGTTTCATCATAATCGTCACAAGCTCCCCCGCCCCCGAATCCACCTCGGCATTCTCCGCTATCCCCTCGGCCTCCAAGTGCTCCGTTTCGAAAGGATTCTCCCCCTTGACCATTTCTTTGTCCATTACCATCGGTGTAAAACCCTCCTCCCCCGGCACCGGCGGAGTTGCCTCCGTCATCTCCCCCTTCGCCGTTGCTACCTCCGGCCCCTCCTCCCCTTTGACCATCGCGTCCGTCAGTACTCGTGGAGGCATCGATACCGTTCCCACTGCGCTGGCCTCCGCCCCCTCCGGCGACGAGTAGAGGATCGGCCTGAGAGCGGTTCGCCCCACGAGCCACGAAGGTTCCCCCTCCTCCGTGTCCATATCCATTTTGCGTGACGCCTTCCTGTCCGGTGAGGATGATGATCGTGTCGCCCCGTTGAAGTTGAACATCGGCCGCGACGATGACTCCGCGTCCTCCGCTGTTGCCCCCCTCTGCACCGGCGACTTTGAGACGATACGTCCCATCAGCGGGCACCGTCCACTTCTGGTAGCCCCGCGTGTTCATGTCGTAGTAGGAGGAGTTGTCGACCCACGAGGGATTGTAGGCGCTGCGACACTGTGAAAGCTGAGGCCCCTTGCGGCCGGTTTGACCACAGTTGGTAAAGGTGTGGGACGAGAAGCTGTAGAGCGCACGCCGCGCCCGAATCGTGACATTCTGCGAGACCGTCCCGCCGAAGCCATCCGAGACCGCCACCGTCAGCGTCGTCTCGCTCCTCTGGTTGGGAGCGGTCACCTGTACGGAATCGCCCGAGCCGGCGAGACTCCAGTTGTTGTTGCCGAGCGACCAATTGTAGCTGATCGAATCACCGAGTGGATCCGACGCCTGCACCGTGATCTGTGTCGACTCGCCCAGGCGCACCAAACTGGAGCCCGCATCGACCGACTGAATCGTCGGATCCTGGTTGTCGACCATCGTCACGCCAACACTTTGAGTCGTCGTATCGGTGCCATCGTCGACCTCGAGCGTGATGTCGCTGGTTTGACCGTAGCTGCGACCGGCCGTCACCTCGATCGAATCACTGGAACTCGAGCCCTGCCATCCCTGAGGAAGGGTCCAGTTGTAGGTGAGCGCGCTGTTGCTGCCGTCGGGGTCTCGAGTGGAGGCATCGACCTGAATCGTATCGCCGGGTTCGACGTCGGCGTCGGGATCGGCGGTCAGACTGTCGATGACGGGGGGCTGGTTGAGTCGGGTGCGCACGACGACGGCCGCCGTCGCACTTCCCCTGTTGCCGTCGCTGACCTCCACGCGAATCCGGGCCGACTGGCTCTTCTGGTCGGGCGCTTCGACCTCGATGGTGTCTTTCGGGCCCGAAATGGTCTCGGTCCAACCCTGAGGGACCGTCCAACTGTAGCTGAGGCTATCTCCGTTCGCATCCGAGGCAATAACCTCCAGCGAACTCGTCCCGCCCGGCGCGACGACTGTCGGCGTCGCCGTCAGCGAGGTGATCCTCGGAGCCGAATTGGCCTCGGTCGAGACCTGAACCGTCGCGCGATCCGACCCGCCGGAACCATCCTCGACAACCAGCTCGACCGTCCCCGTGACGCCGTATTGATCGGGGGCCTGGAGCTGAATCGAGTCGCCACTCTGAGACTGTGTCCAGTTTGGGGGGACGGTCCAACTGTAGCCGAGATTGTCCCCGTTCGGATCGGAGGCATCGGCCGACACCGAGATGGTCCCGCCGGGTGAGACCACCGTCGGCGTCGCGGTCAGCGACGAGAGGGTCGGCGGCAGATTGCCCTCGGTCGAGACCTGAACCGTCGCACGGTCCGACCCGCCCGAACCATCCTCGACGACCAGCTCGACCGTCCCCGTGACGCCGTACTGGTCGGGGCCCTCTAGAGTCAGCGAACTGCCGCTCTCGGATTGCTGCGACCATCCTTGAGGGATGGTCCAACTGTAGCTGAGTGAATCGCCATTCGGATCGCGGGCCGACGCTCGGAGGGTCGACGTGCCGGCCGGGGCGACTTGACTGGGATTGGCCTGCAGATTCGTGATGATCGGCGCCCCATTGTCGACCGTCGCAACCGTCGTCGTCCCCGAGGCCTCGCCGCTGAAGCCGTCCGAGATCGTCACGCTGACCGTGCCGCTGGCGCCGTAGGTGTTCGGCGCCGTCAACTCCGCGACGCCCTTGCTCGGGGTGCTGAGCGACCAGTCGCTGTTGGGCGGACTCCAGTCATAGTTGAGGGCATCGTCGTCGGGGTCCGAAGCGCGAGCCTGGATGGTGATCGTCCCACTGGGTTCGACGCGCGGCGGATTTGTCTCGAGCGAGGTCAGCGTCGGCGCCCGATTGGACTGGGTCGAGACGAGGATTGAAGCCGACGAGGTGTTGTTTTGGCTGTCGGTCACCGTCACCGAGACGTTCGTGCGCACGCCGGGCTGAGCCGGGGCCTGCAAGGTGGCGGCGGTGCCGTTGTTGCTCTGCAGCGACCAGTCGCTGCCGGCGACGCTCCAGTTGTAGCTGAGCGTGTCGCCATCTGGGTCCGACGCCGAAATGCTCAGGTCGATCGTTCCCCCTTTCTCGACCGTCTTGGGGACGGCGTCGAGCGACTGAATGACGGGCCCACTGTTGTCGGGCGTCGACAGCTCGACGGAGCCTCGCGTCTCCGTCCGACCATCTCCGACCGTGACGCGAACTCTCGCCTCCTCGCCGAAGGCATCGGGAGCCGTCACCTGGACTTCGGACCCCTCGCCGTCGATCGTCCAGTTGTCGGGGCTCGACCACGAGTAACTGAGTTCGTCGCCATCCGAATCCGATGCCTCGAGCGTGATCGTCGAGGTCCCGCCGGGTTCGACCTGCGGCGGGTCGGCGATCAGGGATTCGATTCGAGGCGCTTCGTTCGGCCGAGTCGTGATCGTGACGTCGTCGGTGATCGTACCCCCGAAGCCGTCATCGACGGTCAGGGTGACCTTGGCCGATGCGTTGTCGCGGTCGGGGACGGTCAGTTCGACCGTCTGACCGCTGTTCGAGCCCAGCGACCAGCCCTCGGGCGCGGTCCACGCGTAGCTGAGTTCGTCGCCGTTGCCATCCTCGGCCCGGGCCTGGAGCGTCGTCGTCTCGCCGGGGCGAATGGGATTGGGGCTGGCCGACAGGCTCGTCACCTGCGGCAGCTGGTTGGCCACCGTCGAGAGGGTGATGCTCTGTTGGACGCTGGCGTCTTCGCCGGCCTGCACGTCGACCGAGACCGTCACCTCGGCTCCGTATGCATCGGGGGCGGTCAACGTTGCAGTGGTCCCATTGGCTTCGATCGACCAGTTCGAATCGTTGAGACTCCACGTGTAACTCAACGATTCGCCGTCGGGATGGTTGGCCGTGACCGTCAGCGACGTCTTCCCCCCGGGCTGGAGGGGCTGAGATTCGGCTTCGAGTTCTTCGATGTTGGGGTCGGCCGGTGTGGTATCGACGTTGCGCTGACCTCCACTTTCATTGGGACCACAGCCGAGGCCTCCCACAAGAGTGAGGCAGGTAACGACACATCCGACGAGCAGATGGCGTGAATGGTACATGGTATACGACTCCTGGACGTGATGAGACGACGTGCGATGGTGCACTGAGTCGTACACACGCTGTCATTTATGTCAAACCAACAGGGTGGCGGGGTCAGCCATGCCCTCGATGTCCCTCTCGACCCGATGTTCACGCCTCCGCACGAGCCACCTTCTGTGAGGCGAGATCGTCTGAAGGCGACCGAACAGACAGAGAGAGGGTGCGATCGCGCTAGCGATGACTCCACCAGGCATAGAATTCGTCGAAGTCGATCTCGCCGTTGTGGTTCGTATCGACACTGTCGAACCCGATGTTCAGCTCGGCCTCGCTCATGTCGGTCCCGAGGGCCTGCATGATTTCGGCGAACTCCTCGCGATCGATGTATCCATTGTCGTCCTCGTCGAAGTGATCGAACGTCTCGCGCACTTCCTGTCGGTCCATCGGCTATCTCCCGTGATCACGTGAACATGTCAGTAGCATGACGTGGGCTCACCATTGTCGGATACGGAGCCGCTGTCTATCAAGATGCACTCGAGAGATCTCAGGGCGAGCCCTGGAGAGATGCGCGACGCATGCGCGATTCGATCCCCGTCGGGTCCTCTCGCTCCTCTTGATGAGGAGTCGCTGCAGCCACGGGCCAGCGAAGGGGACACGTCACAGACGCGTGGGCATGCCTTCGACGTAGGTGCCCAGACGGCTTACGTCGGCGTAGAACCCACTCTGATGCGATGGTCCTCCGCGTGGATGTCCTCAATCAGCATTGATTTCCGGCGCCTTGACGATGCGTTCGCCGTAGACGAGAGCATCGAGATGCCGCTGAAGGTCGTCGAGCTCCTCGCGCGTCTCCTCGAGATCGTTCAGACTGTAGGTCGTCGGCCCATCCTCTCGAGAGTTCCGATCCAGAAGCCCCCAGTCCTCGAAGCGACGGAGTGCATTCTTGAAGGTCGGCTTCGAGAGACTCTCGTAGTAGAGAATGCGTCCTCGGAGGTAGTCATTCTTCCCCTGCTCGAGCGCCTCCTCGATGAGATCTTGTCTCGAGCGAGACGTCCCATCCTCAAGGCTCGACAACTGCGTCGCCATGATGGCGTACGATTCGAGAAACGATAGAATCATCCTTCGGAAAAACTGCAACTCCACTGGAAAACGACCTCGTATGCGGACGCGAGTGTCGGGAGCGTGTACGGAGGTCGCGTCTCCCGAATCAGAGGCGCGGCCGTTCTCGACTCGTTGTCCCTCGTCGGTTGTACCGTCACCAGACGCCTCGAGCTCGAGCCAACCCGATCGCTCGAAACAGTCGAGCGTCCGCGAGAAGACGTTCTCGAACTCGGTGCTCTCCTCGTAGATCCACTCGTATTTGAAGAGCCGGCTCAAAAAGTAAGTCTCGTCGCGCACGATCTCAACGGTGACATCCGGTTCGTGGACGTGTCGGAGCGCCGTCGCCAGCAGTGCCTCGGAGATGAAATGATGGACGATGTTGTTGCGGTAGTAGGCCAACTCCAGTCGATCCTGGTCGGGAACGCTGTAGAAGAGCTCGCCGCGCGTCTCGACGACCTCGACCTGATTGTTGTCCTCGAAAAGCTGGACGGCCTCATCGAGGGCCTGGGCCACGGCCTCGCCCATGGCGGCTTCGGGCGTCTGCTCGGTGTCTTCGAGCTCGGAGGCCGTCGCCTGAAGTGCATCTTCGAGAGGATTCGAGAGTCGGGCCGAGGGCTGCTCCTGGCGTAAAAAATGGATCAAAAAGCCGACCGAACGTAGAAATCGATGCCGATCCGTGCCGCGCACGGGATTGTTCAACAACACCATCGCGACGAGCGCCGTCGGCGTGATAATCGAGACGGAGTTGATGTCGTAGTTGATACGGTGGGCGAGCCGAACGGTCATGTCGTCGAGGCTCTCGTCGCTGGCCTCCATGGGATCGACGCCGTGAGACTCGAGATAGTCGCCCACGTCGATGGGCTCGGCGAACTGGACGTAGAGGCGACCGTATTCACTGGTCAGCAGCTTCGGAGTCTTGAGCAGTTGGGTGAGGCTCTCACCCTCCTTGTCGGCCCCGAGGCGCTCGTTGCGGTAGGATTGTTCCTCGATGATTTTCTCGTATCCCACCGAAATGGGGACGATCTTGACCGGATCGAGACGGCCGGAGGCATGAGCCCGCACGATCATGTCGAGCATGCCGTATTTGGGTTTGACGAGCTTCCCGGTTCGACTCCGTGTCCCCTCGATGAAAAACTCGACCGGATACC